>NZ_JBHYDX010000018.1:0-99909 GCF_051860505.1 Pannonibacter sp.
ACCAAAATCCACGCCCTGAGCGACAACAAGGGACGTCCAATCGCCTTCCACCTGACGGGAGCCAACGTCTCTGACTTTACCGGAGCAGAGGCGCTCTTGCCACGTGTTCCCGCAAACGGTGTTTTGCACGGCGACAAGGGCTACGACAGTAACCGGATACGCCGGATCGTGGAGGCACGCGGCTCACTGCCAAACATTCCGCCGCGCAAAACACGGAAATGGAAAAACTGTTTCTCGCCATACCTTTACAAGGGCAGAAACGTCATCGAGCGCATGTTCGGAAGGCTGAAGGAATTCCGCAGGATCGCAACGCGCTATGACCGAAATGCCAGGAACTTTCTCTCGTCTATCTGCCTCGCGGCAACCGTATGCTACTGGTTATGAGTCTGAAGCCTAACGGCGAAACGGGCGGTAGCTGCGATCAAGGTTGAGCCGGCATAGGCATTCGATGCCAGTCTGAACCAGATCACTGGTTGACTTGTACGGCTTGGCCAGGCTGCCCCAAGATTTTCGACAGTCTATGGTGTTGTGACAAGACCACCGAACACTCTATCGGCTTCGCGCTTCCAAGCACGATTGAACCATGTGAAGTGTCGGCTGACCTGTTGCTGGATCTCAGGGCATCCCATGACTTCCGCTGCCTTGTAGGCGTACCGCAAGAAGTTGCGCCGTTTGCCCAAGTGGGTGTACCGGGCAAGGCTCTCCCGCTTGAACACGTTAGGCGAAGACACGCCTTTTCCCTTAGCCGCGATCATCTTGGCGTGAATCCCACGGCGCATTTTGCCCCGGTAAGCATCAAGTGAAGATGGCCGGATTAAAGTCTGTTGCCCATCGAAGGTGAAGCCGAGATATTGAATTGGTGTTGCCGAGATCAACAACCCAGCCTTGAAATTGGCCGTGTCCGTCTTGCCCACGGACATGGCGAGGCCGAAATCGGCGAGCATTTTCTCAACAACGGCCACTACATGCTGCACCTTCGCACCCAATGGCAGGATGACCGCTATGTCATCCGAGTATCGCCTGTAGGTACCGCCCAGTCGGGCACACCAAGTGATCATCTCTCGGTCAAAGGTGCGGAGATAGATGTTGGCATAAAGACCGGACACGGGCGTCCCCTGCGGGATTCCGAAACTCTGGTCATGCGTTTGAATGAGGCCACCCTTCCTGCCTCGGACATGCTCCGAAAAGTCTGCGGGTGAACACACCCGCCCATGGCCATTGCGTTTACGTCCGAGCAGCTTGTCTAGATCGGCCGTCTCGACCCAGGAATAGCGCGTTACGTTTTTCCACACGGTTGCGTGATGCCCATCGAGGCGGGACACGCCGAGCAGCCCAGCTATCTCGTCGCGGAGCAGCAGGTGGTCGAGTGAGTCGAAGAAGCCGGATATGTCCATTGCGAAAACGGCACAGTCACCCCGCGATCTGATCTCGTCGAACAGCGCCTTGGCGTGGTGAATGTTGGTGCCGCCACCTTGCCGGTAAGCCAGAACGGAGCCGGAGGTGCCATCCTGCGCCAGCGCCCGCTCATAGAACCCGTTGAGATGCCCGGCGTAGGCTTGGAGGTAAGCCGCGTCTTCGTGGCCTGCAAACCGGATGGGTCTCTCTTTCACCTTTTCCTCGCGGTCCCCTGATGCTGAGCGGACAAACCGCCGCGCGACATCGGTGAACCCGAGCAGGGGGAGGAACCTGTGCGGTTTATCTTCTCGCGAAAAGTCGAATTCCAACTCGCGATCAACCAGTGGCAGGTCGAAGTGCTTGTACTTCCGCTCTTTCGACATTGCGGGCAGCACAAAATCATCGATGGATGGGTCAAACTCGTCTTCGGATGGCAGGTAAAACCCGGGCATAGCGACTCCGTTCGTCAAATGCCCGGGCTATTTAACCTAGCTCCCATCAACAGGCACAGAAGTGCCCTCCGGTACGAGAAAACCTAGTGTGGTATGTTGTAACCACGATGTGCGAAGGATGCGCCATGACCGAAATCACGACCACCCGGTGGCCTTGGGCGCGGGTAGCGCTTGCGGGCCTTAACACTGGTCATCCGGGTCCTGCGCCCCGGGGCACTGCAGTAAATGGTTGTCCCCTAGCCGAATACAAGGGGGCAGGGTGAAAATCTGCAACGTCATCGAAAATTTTTATCCGACAGAAGCCAGTATTGTCGGTCGATACATTGCATTGCTGCTTGGACGGTCGCTTTTGCGCACACTTCCTCGCAGCTTTCATCAGTAGTGCAGACCTGCTCAAGGCCAAAGATCCCATCGCACCCGCGGCGCAACATTCTGCATCCTTTGCGGATTCCAGTTCTTCCAATCCAGTCAAAATAGCGAAAAGAAGTTGTCAGGTATCGCCAACACTGGCTTCAGGCTGGATCTGCTCTCTGGGTCAACGTCGACGGCTTGTCTCTTCCTCTGGGCGATGACATCAGCCAAACCTTTGCGGGCGCATAATTCTTCCCGCTCAGACTAGATCATCGTCCTGACGATGTCATGACTAGATTTTTGCCCAACCCTTCACCCCTTGATAAACGTCCCGTTGCGCAGTTCGGTGACGGCCTGGATGAGTTCCTCGCGGGTGTTCATGACGATGGGGCCGTGCCAGGCGATGGGTTCGCGGATGGGGGCGCCGGAGACGAGGAGGAAGCGCATGCCCTGTTCGCCGGCCTGGACGACGATTTCGTCGCCCGCGCCGAAGATCACCAGTGTGCGGTCGCCGGTCTCGTCGCGGATGTAGAGTTCCTCGTTGTCGAGTTCCTTTTCCGACAGCACGCCGAAGGGCCTGGAGGCGTCGGCGAATTTGCCGGCCCCTTCGAAGATATAGGCGAAGGTCTGGCGGCGCGTATCGACGGGCAGGCGCTTGGCGCGGCCCGGCGGAATGGTGATGTCGAGATATTGCGGTTCGGCGGCGATGCCGTCGACCGGGCCGCGCTTGCCCCAGAACTCGCCGCAGATGACGCGCACGATGGTGCCGTCGTCATCCTGGATCACCGGGATGTCCTTTGACGTGACGTCCTGGTAGCGCGGCGCGGTCATCTTCAGCTGCGAGGGCAGGTTGGCCCAGAGCTGGAAGCCATGCATGCGTCCGCGCGCATCGCCCTTCGGCATTTCCTGATGCAGGATGCCGCGCCCGGCGGTCATCCACTGCACGTCGCCGGCGCCGAGGCTGCCATTGTTGCCGAGGCTGTCGGTGTGGTCGACGGTGCCGGCCAGAACATAGGTGATGGTCTCGATGCCCCGGTGCGGATGCCAGGGAAAGCCGGCGGCATAGTCGCGCGGGTTGTCATTGCGGAAATCGTCCATCATCAGGAACGGATCGGTCAGTTCCGGATCACTGAAGCCGAAGACGCGGTCGAGGCGGACGCCAGCGCCTTCGAGGGTCGGGGTCGTGCCGCTGATCTGGCGGACGGGACGGATGGACATGGGAAGTCTCCCTTCAGGTCTTGTGTTGCCCTGAAGGTAGTGCGGTTTCGCCCTTCCTCAAACGGCGGTGACACGGACGCAGTGTTCACTCTGGTGAAACAAACTTTGGGCATTGTCCGGGCGATTTTACCACCGCCGGGCTTTCCACCAAGGCGGATCCCTCTATGATCGGCACACTCTTGCCAGCGCGTTCCTGATCGCGCCAGCCCGCCACCAACGGGAACCCACATGCAACCAGCCCTTCAGATCGAGCAGCTTTCGAAAACCTACGAGAGCGGCTTCCAGGCCCTCAAGTCCATCGACCTGACCATTCAACGCGGCGAGCTTTTTGCCCTGCTCGGTCCCAATGGGGCCGGCAAGACAACGTTGATCTCCATCGTCTGCGGCCTTGTCCGGGCGAGCGCCGGCGTGGTGCGGGTGCATGGCCACCATTGGGCGGACGAGTATCGCACGGCCCGACGCCTGATTGGCCTCGTGCCGCAGGAACTGACCACTGAGTCCTTCGAGACGGTGTGGGCGACGGTCAACTTCAGCCGCGGCCTGTTTGGCCTGCCGAAGGATCCGGCGCGGGTGGAGCAGATCCTCACCGACCTGTCGCTGTGGGACAAGCGCGACTCTCGTATCATGACGCTGTCGGGCGGCATGAAGCGCCGTGTGCTGATCGCCAAGGCCCTGGCGCATGAGCCCAAGGTGCTGTTCCTCGACGAGCCGACCGCCGGCGTCGACGTGGAACTCAGGCGCGACATGTGGGACGTGGTGCGGCGGCTCAAGGCCTCCGGCGTGACTGTAATCCTGACCACGCATTACATCGAGGAGGCCGAGGAAATGGCCGATCGTGTCGGCGTGATCAGCAAGGGCGAGATCATTCTGGTTGAGGACAAGGACGCCCTGATGCGCAAGCTCGGGCGCAAGCAACTGGTGTTGCAATTGGCTCAGCCGCTGACCGGCCTGCCGGATGACCTGGCGGCGCGGTATGACCTGATGCTGGCGCCGGGTGGCGATGAACTGACCTACACCTACGACAGTCAGGGCGAGCGGACCGGGATCACGGCCCTGATGAGCGAACTCCGGGAGGCTGGCATCCACTTCCGTGACCTGCAGACCCGGCAGGATTCGCTTGAGAAGATTTTCGTCAATCTGGTGAGGCAGTCCCAATGAACCTCCATGCGATCCGCGCCATCTACGCCTTCGAGATGGCCCGCACCTGGCGGACCCTGTTCCAGAGCATCGTCTCGCCGGTCATTTCCACCTCGCTTTACTTCGTCGTCTTTGGCGCCGCGATCGGCTCGCGCATTCAGGAGGTGGATGGGGTCAGCTATGGCGCGTTTATCGTGCCGGGGCTGATCATGCTGTCGCTCTTGACGCAGAGCCTGTCGAACGCATCGTTCGGCATCTTTTTTCCACGTTTCACGGGGACGATCTTCGAGGTGCTGTCGGCGCCAGCGTCCTATTTCGAGATCGTGGTCGGCTATGTTGGGGCTGCTGCGACGAAGGCGATGCTGGTCGGGGTGATCATCCTCATCACCGCAAACCTCTTCGTCGACATGCGCATCGAGCATCCGCTCTGGATGGTGCTGTTCTTTGTGCTCACGGCGGTGACATTCTCGCTGTTCGGTTTCATCATCGGCATCTGGGCGAAGAACTTCGAGCAGCTGCAGTTCGTTCCGCTGCTGATCGTCACGCCGCTGACGTTTCTTGGCGGTTCGTTCTATTCCATCCGCATGCTGCCGGAATTCTGGCAGACGGTGACGCTGTTCAATCCTGTGGTCTATCTCGTCTCCGGTTTCCGCTGGAGCTTCTATGGCCAGGCGGATGTCAGCGTCGGCCTCAGTCTTGCCATGACGCTGGTGTTTCTCGCCGCAAGCCTTGGCGTGGTGGCCTGGATCTTCAAGACCGGCTACCGCCTGAAATCCTGAAACACAGCCGAAATGCGGAGATCTCGCGTGCCTGTCCTCACCGCCAAGCCGCTCTTGAAGCCCCTCTTTGCCTTGCTGCTGGCGGCAGGTCTTGCCGCCTGCCAGAGCAGCGGTGCAGGTCAACGGGCAGTGCCGCCACCTGGCGGTCAGGTGGCAACGGCGGTCTCGGTGGCCGCGCCTTCTGTCGCGAGCCAACCGGTTGCCCAGCCTCCAGCCAGCGCAGAGCCGCGCGCCAAGGCGGTTTTGGTGCTGGATGGCAGCGGGCGGGAGATCGATAGTTTCAACGCCGATGCGCCGCGCTATCCCGCATCGCTGACCAAGATGATGACGCTCTATCTTCTGTTCGAGGCGATTGACCGAGGCGAACTGACGATGATGAGCGAAATCCCGGTCTCGGCCCGTGCCGCCTCGCGGCCACCGGCGCGGATCGGCGTGCGGGCCGGCACAATGATCCGGGTCGAAGACGCAGTCCAGGCGCTGGCGGTACGTTCGGCCAATGACATGGCTGTGGCCGTGGCAGAAGCAGTGGCAGGCTCTGAAATCGCCTTTGCGGCGCGCATGACCGCCAAGGCCCAGGCGCTGGGGATGAGCCGGACCCGTTTCGTCAATGCTTCAGGCCTCAGCGATCCCCGCCAGGTGACCACCGCGCGCGACATGGCGCGCCTCGCCGCAGCGCTCAGCAGCCGGTATCCGCAGTATCTGCATTACTTCAACCGGACATCCTTCACCTATGACGGCCGTGTCTTCGAGGCGACCAACAAGCTGATCGGCAAGGTGCCTGGGGTGAATGGCCTGAAAACCGGCTATCTGTCGATGTCCGGCTACAATCTCGTCGCCACCGCCGAGCGCGGTGGTCGCCGTGTGATGGTCGTGGTCATGGGGGGCGCTTCGGAGGCCGCCCGCGACGGGGAAGTGACCGACCTGATCGAGCGCTATTACGCAGGCGGTGTGTAGGCACATTTTGCCATCAGTAATGAAAACGGCCCGCCAAATGGCGGGCCGTCTGCGTTACGGGGGTGAGACCAATCAGTTGCGGGTCTTGTCGACCAGCGCGCCCTTCTTGATCCACGGCATCATGCCGCGCAGCTTGGCGCCGACTTCCTCGATCTGGTGCGCGTCGTTCAGGCGGCGGGTTGCCTTGAACTTGGCGGCGCCAGCGCGGTACTCCTGCATCCAGTCGGAGGTGAACTTGCCGGTCTGGATGTCCTTGAGGACGCGCTTCATCTCTTCCTTGGTCTCGGAGGTGACGATGCGCGGGCCGGTGACATACTCGCCCCACTCGGCGGTGTTGGAGATCGAGTAGTTCATGTTGGCAATGCCGCCCTCGTAGATGAGGTCGACGATGAGCTTCACTTCGTGCAGGCACTCGAAGTAGGCCATTTCCGGCGCGTAGCCGGCTTCAACCAGTGTCTCGAAGCCAGCGCGGATCAACTCGACGAGGCCGCCGCACAGAACGGCCTGCTCGCCGAACAGGTCGGTTTCGCACTCTTCCTTGAAGGTGGTCTCGATGATGCCCGAACGGCCGCCGCCGACGCCGCAGGCATAGGACAGGCCGAGGTCAAGGGCATTGCCCGAGGCGTTCTGGTGAACGGCCACGAGGCACGGCACGCCGCCGCCCTTCTCGTACTCGCCGCGCACGGTGTGGCCCGGGCCCTTCGGCGCGACCATCAGCACGTCGACAGTCGACTTCGGCTCGATCAGGCCGAAATGGACGTTGAGGCCATGGGCGAAGGCAATGGCGGCGCCGTCGCGGATGTTGGCTTCGATGTGGTCCTTGTAGATGTCGGCCTGCAGCTCGTCCGGAGTGGCCATCATCATCAGGTCGGCCCAGGCGGCAGCCTCGGCAACGCTCATGACCTTCAGGCCGTCAGCCTCGACCTTCTTGGCGGTGGTGGAGCCGGGGCGCAGGGCAACGACGATGTCCTTGCAGCCGCTGTCCTTCAGGTTCAGCGCATGGGCGCGGCCCTGCGAGCCGTAACCGATGATGGCGACTTTCTTCGACTTGATCAGGTTGAGATCAGCATCACGATCGTAATAAACGCGCATGGGTCTTCCTTTCTCCCTATTGCGGATCGAGAGGTCATGCCGTGGCACCGGCATGGCCCTCGTCTTTCACTTTCCTCCGCCAGCGAGCGGCGCATCGGCGCCGAACAGGCGGTAGAACCGGTCCACCGCCAGGCTTGCCTGACGGTCTACATCCAGATCCTTCGTGCGCGGCTTGTCGCCGAGGAGCTGGCGGATATGCTGGTCGCGGACGGCCAGGCCATAGAGCACCTGATAGGCCTCGTCCGCGTCTTCAAACTTCAGGAAACCCCGGAACCGGCCAGCTTCGAGCAGGGCACGGGCGCGGGTGGAAATCGTGTACTTGCCACGCAGCAGCAGCAGACGGCCAAGGCGGGCATCCTCGCGGTTGGATTGACCAATCGCCAGCCGGTTGAGCGCCAGCGAGGTTTCGCCGGTCAGAACGCCCAGCAGCTCGTGCACGAAGGCGGTCAGGTGGCTGCGGAACGTCACCGCGTCGGTCGCCGCGCCTTCGGAGGCAAAATGTACCTTGCTGGCCTGGTAGGAAACAACGGCGGCCAGCAGGCCGTCGCGGTCGCCGAACCACTTGTAGAGGCTTTCCTTGGAGCAGTTGGCGCTGCGGGCAAGACCTGCCGTGGTCAGGGCCTTTTCGCCACCTTCAACGAGCAGCTTCAGCGCGCATTCCAGCACGGCCTGCTGGCGCGGGGTGAAGGCCTCGGCCTCATCCGGCAAGCTGTCGTGTAGGGCTGTGGGCGCCACCGCGAACTCCTCTTCAATGTGTACCGTACCGTACGGTTCATGCTTTTAAGGAGGAGGGGCTTGCTCGTCAAGAGGGTAGGCGACGAAACGCGGGGGCATTGAAATGTTTGCTCTGATCGCTGAGGACGCTCGATCGCATCGGCGTCATCCCAGCCCAGCGAAGCGCCGAGCCGGGACCGGCGAGCCCAGGTCTCAATATTCCAGCGAGTTAATGCCAGAAACGCCTTGGCTCTCCGGTCCCGGGTCTTCGCTTCGCTGCGCCCGAGATGACGACGGAGGGGTTGCCATCAGACTTTGCGATCAAAAAGGCCGCTGTAGTAGTGCCATAATACCCGTGTGCTTTGCAGCTTTGCTAGGGTTTGCGCCTACCGCTTTCAGCCCAGGGAGGACAGCATGGCGGCCAAGAAGATCCTGATGATCACCGGCGATTTCACGGAAGATTACGAAACCATGGTGCCGTTCCAGGCCCTGATGGCCGTTGGCCACACGGTGCATGCGGTGTGCCCGGGCAAGAAGGCCGGACAGACTGTGGCCACCTCGATCCATGATTTCGAGGGCGACCAGACCTACACGGAAAAGCGTGGGCACAACTTCGCGCTCAACGCGACCTTCGCCGACATCAATCCGGCAGACTATGACGCGCTGGTGATCCCCGGTGGCCGCGCGCCGGAATATCTGCGTCTCGATGCTGCGGTGCTGGCGGCTGTCAGGCACTTCTTCGACGCCGACAAGCCGGTGGCGGCCATCTGCCATGGCGCTCAGCTTCTGTCGGCGGCCCGCGTCATCGAAGGGCGGACTGTCTCCGCCTATCCGGCCTGCCGCCCCGAAGTGGAACTGGCCGGTGGCATCTATGCGGATATCGCCATCGATGGCGCGGTGACGGACGGTAATCTTGTCACCGCCCCGGCCTGGCCGGCGCATCCCGCCTGGCTTGCCCAGTTCATGACGGCCATGGCCGCTGCCGACACGGCCCGCCAGGCAGCCTGAGCAGAGGCAACAGGCGAGGGGCGCGCCATTGGGTGCGCCTCTGACTGTTGGTCATGCGTTGTTATGTGGTCGTCATCCCGGCCCAGCTGAGCGACAGCGAAGCGCCGAGCCGGGATCCAGACATCAGCCGCGCGAAGCGCGACATGACTTAATCGGCGTTGGGTTTGAAGCTGACGAGGTGAGGCGCTCGCTTATGCTCGCACAGATGTGCTGGATCCCGGATCTGCGGTTCGCTCACGCTCACCTTGTCCGGAATGACGGCGGAAAAGATCTAGGGCCTCGTCCGCCTGATCCAGTCCGGGCCCTGGTACCGCATTCGGCTCGACAAAGAGACCGCCTTCGTTCCTGATGAGGGACAGGGGCGGCTTTGATCCTGGGGAGGATACCGATGTGTAAGCTGTTCATCAGCGCGGACCCGCAGCTTTGGGAGAGCACCACGCGGTCGCTGCGGATCGATGGCATGGTTACGAGCGTCCGGCTGGAAGCGTTCTTCTGGACCGTGCTGGAGGAAATTGCCGGACGCGACGGGATGAACGTGGTTCAGCTGATCACACGTCTGCATCACGAGTCCATTGACGCCGGGCATGACCTTGGCAACTTCACCTCGTTCCTGCGCGTATGCTGCGGCCGCTATCTGGCCTTGCAGCTGACGGGAGACGTACCAGCGGACAAGGGCGTGGGGATCTCCAGTCTCGATGCAGACGGTATCCTCGACGGCGAACGCGGTCGCTGGCATTGATCGGCGCTGATTGGGGACATCAAGCCAAAGTGTATGCGGTCCGATGCCCCCAATCTTCGCCAAGCGGTTATCGTGCGGCTCGGATAGGGTTCCAGACATCCTGAAGTCTGGAGCCCCCCTAATGAAGCGTTTCCTGCTTGCTGCTGCCGTCGTGCTGTCTCCCCTCCTGTCCGGCCCCGTGCAGGCCGCGAGCGAGGAAGAGATCTACGCCGAAGTCGAGAACCTTCTGGGCGACGCGGCCAGGCTTGATCCGTTCCTCAACGAGCTGCGCCGGGCTTTGGTGACCGGAACGGCCAGGGACGTCGCAAAGCTGACCGCCTTCCCGCTGCCGGTGAACAACAACGGCACATCCTTTGATGTCAAATCCGCCAAGGAGTTCGAGAAGAACTATGCGCGGCTGATCACCGAGGCGACCAAGGAGCTGGTCGCGTCTGCCGACTATACGGAGTTGTTTGTCTCGTCAGACGGCGTCTCCATCGGCAATGGCGCGGTCTGGATTGCACCGGTGTGTGACAACCAGTCCTGCAGCAAGAGCCATTGGGCTCTCGTGTCCGTCAACAACTGAAAGCCGGAGAGCTGACATGCGCGGACTGCTTTTTGCCGCCCTGCCGCTTTGCCTTGCCTTCGCGGCTGCCGAGGCCGCGCCGGAGAACCGCTGCGGCTGGGTCGTCAATCCGACGCCGGGCAACTGGTGGCTGACCGACCGCGACGGCGACTGGATCCTGGCCACGCAAGGCTCGGACCGGGAAGCGCTGGGCATGGAAAACATCGGCGACATTTCCGCCGGGGACTACAAGGCCGTCAACGGCAACTATGGCTACGCCTGTGGCTGCATGAAGGTCGAAACCGAGGTTTCCGGCAGCGAAAGGCACATCACGGCGGTCTATTCGTTCAAGCAGGGGAAACTCGCCCAATGCGCCAAGGACAAGACCCTGCCGCCGGTCGAGTGATGGGGGACGATCCGGCCCTGGTGGCCGGATCGTCTGCAGTCTCAGTCAGATCTCCCCCATCGCCTTGCGGAAGCGGCGGACGCTTTCGGCGAAGCCGTGGATCAGGGCGTCGGCTGTGAAACCGTGTCCGATCGACATTTCGCGGATGAAGGGCGCACGCTTGATCAGGGCGGGGATGTTTTCGACGGTGAGGTCATGACCGGCGTTGACACCAAGGCCGGCAGCACGGGCGGCTTCGGCTGTCGCGACGATCTTGTCCAGCTCTCGCTGGGCTGCCGTCTCGTTGTCGTAGCAGCCACCATAGGGGCCGGTGTAGATCTCGATCCGCTCGGCGCCGATAGCGGCGGCTTCCGCGGCCAGCGCCGGGTCTGGATCCAGGAACAGGGAAACGGTCACTGCCGCGTCGCGGGCAGCGGTAATGGCTTCCTTCAGCAGCGCCTTGCTGGCCGGGTCAAAGCGCCAGCCGTGGTCGGAGGTCTGCTGGTCCGGGGCATCAGGCACGAACAGGACCTGATCCGGGCGTGCCTTCTCGACAAGGTCGAGGAAGTCAGGCGAGGGGTAGCCTTCCAGGCACAGTTCCTTGTGCGGAAACCGGTCCTCGATCAGTTCGGCAAGCTCGAAGACGTCCGTCTTGCGGATATGGCGCTCGTCGGGGCGCGGATGAACGGTGATGCCTTTCGCGCCAGCCTCCAGGGCGATGGCCGCAAGGCCGCTGACGCTCGGCCAGGGCAGGTCCCGGCGATTGCGCAACATGGCGATGGCATTCACGTTCACGGACAGGCGCGAGGCGGTCATGGGCGGGGCATCCGGGGTGGCAAGGTGGGAAGGGGCAGTCCTGTGGACCGCCCCCTATGTCTAGCGTGACGAATTTCCCGGTGCTGTCAACCGCTTCACTGTGTTTGCCGATGCGGCAATATCACACGCGGTTGAGCAGGCGGGCACGGACGGTGCCGGGAAGCAGGCGGATTTCCTCAAGGATTTCGACGCTGTTTTCCACCTTGCCGTCGACGTCCAGCACCACATAGCCGGTTTCCTGAACCGTCTGCATGTACTGGGCGTGGATATTGAGGTTGTGGCGGGCGAACAGATCGTTGAGCGCGCGCATGGCGCCAGGCACATTGCGGTGCACTTGGATGAAACGGGTGGCGTCGGTGCCGCGCGGCAGCTGCACCTGCGGGAAGTTGACCGCGCCGACTGTCGAGCCGACATCGGAATATTCAACGAGACGACGGGAGACTTCCTCGCCGATGCGCTCCTGCGCTTCTTCGGTGGAGCCGCCGACATGCGGCGTCAGGATGACGTTGGGCAGGCCGCGCAGCGGGCTGATGAACTCGTCCGAATTGCCCTTGGGTTCGCTCGGGAACACATCGATCGCGGCACCGGCAATGTGCTTGGACTTCAGCGCCGTCGTCAGGGCATCGATGTCGATCACCTTGCCGCGGGCGTTGTTAATGAGGAAGCTGCCGGGCTTCATCTTCGCCAACTGTTCGGCCCGGATCATGTTGCGCGTTTCGGCGGTGTCGGGGACATGCAGCGAGACGACATCCGAGCGGCTCAGCAACTCGTCCAGCGTGTCGACCGGCATGGCATTGCCGTGGCGCAGCTTGTCGGTCTTGTCGTGATAGAGCACCGTCATGCCGACAGCTTCTGCGAGAACCGCCAGCTGCGAGCCGATGTTGCCATAGCCGACGATGCCGAGCGTCTTGCCGCGTACTTCGCGGGAGCCTGTGGCCGTCTTCATCCAGCGCCCCGCGTGGGCTGCGGAGGATTTTTCAAAGACGCCGCGCATCAGCATGACGATTTCCGCAATCGTCAGTTCCGCGACCGAACGGGTGTTGGAGAAGGGCGCGTTGAACACCGGAATGCCGCGCTCGCGGGCGGCCGACAGGTCGACCTGGTTGGTGCCGACCGAGAAGCAGCCGATGGCCACCAGAGTGCCGGCGGCCTCGATGACTTCACGGGTCAGTTGGGTGCGCGAGCGAATGCCGACCACATGCACGCCCTTCAGCGCCTCGATCAGCGCGTCCTTGTCGAGGGCCTTGGTCAGCAGCTCGACATTCTCGTAACCGCTGGCATCCAGAACGTCCTTGGCCGTGGAGGCGATGCCTTCCAGCAGCAGCCAGCGGATCTGGTTCTTCGGGCGGGACAAACCGTTGCTCATGGGCATCTAGCCTTCCTGGTGGGACCGGTGCGGTCAGCGTGCGGATGTGGCGCGGCGGGGGCAGGAGGGGGCCCGACCGGGATCCGAGCTTCCTATATTGCCTCTGCCTGCCTCCGTCTATGGGACTTCGGTTCTGAGGTACCATATGCCGCAAACGGGCTTGCGCGGCGGCAACAGGCTGTTGCCAGTCACGAAAACGCCCGCCTGTGGATGTGACACAGGCGGGCGGTAAGTTTGGCGAAAAGGGCTATGTGGCCTAAAGGCCCTCAGCCCCACGCTGGACAGCGGCGACACCGGTGCGGGAGACTTCGACAAGGCCGAGCGGCTTCATGATCTGGATGAACTGCTCGATCTTGGAGGTGCGGCCGGTGATCTCGAAGACGAAATGTTCCGTCGTCGCGTCAATGACCGTGGCGCGGAAGGCATCTGCAAGACGCAGGGCCTCCAGACGCTTCTCTCCGGCTCCGGCGACCTTCACCAGGGCCAATTCCCGCTCAAGCGGGGCATCAATGCTGTTCAGCCGCGCCTGGACGGTCAGGTCCGTCACCCGGTGGACCGGAACGAGCCGGTCGAGCTGGTGGCGGATCTGCTCGATCACCATCGGCGTGCCGGTGGTGACGATGGTGATGCGCGAGAGATGCGCCTCGTGTTCGGTTTCCGATACGGTCAGGCTGTCGATGTTGTAGCCGCGCCCCGAAAACAAGCCGATGACGCGGGCTAGCACGCCCGGCTCGTTGTCAACCAGAAGCGATAGGGTGTGGGTCTCGGTCTTGTCGCTGACTTCGGCCATGAAATAGGCCGAAGGCGCGTTGACGTTCTGTGCGTTCATGTTTCTCGCTCCTCAGACCAGGGCCTTGCCTTCGGCGGAAATGGCGTTGGCGACGGCTTCGTCGTTGGCCTCATCCGGAAGCAGCATTTCATTATGGGCCTTGCCCGACGGGATCATCGGGAAGCAGTTGGCAAGGTTCGCCACGCGGCAATCGAACAGCACCGGGCGATCGACCGCGATCATCTCGAGGATGGCGTCATCGAGATCGGCCGGCTTGTCGACGCGGAAGCCGACGCCGCCATAGGCATCCGCCAGTTTCACGAAGTCCGGCAGGCTTTCCATATAGGAATGCGACAGGCGGTTGCCATGCAGCAACTGCTGCCACTGGCGCACCATGCCCATGTACTGGTTGTTCAGGATGAAGATCTTGATCGGCAGGCCGAACTGAACCGCCGTCGACATCTCCTGCATGTTCATCAGGACAGAAGCATCGCCGGCAACGCAGACGCAGAGCGCATCCGGATGGGCAACCTGAGCACCCAGGATGGCCGGCAGGCCATAACCCATGGTGCCGAGACCGCCGGAGGTCAGCCAGTGGTTCGGCGATTCAAAGCCGAGATACTGGGCGGCCCACATCTGGTGCTGGCCGACTTCGGTCGAGACATAGGTGTTCCGTCCCTTGGTCAGGGCGGCCAGCCGCTCCAGCGCGTATTGCGGCATGATGACGTCGCTGTTCGGCGTGTAGGCAAGGCAGTTGCGGGCCCGCCACTGGTTGATCTGGGCCCACCAGGCCTTCATGGCGGCTGGATCTGCCTTGTTGCCGGAAGCGCGCCACAGGCGGACGAGGTCTTCCAGAACATGGCCGACATCGCCGATGATCGGCACGTCGACCTTGACGATCTTGTTGATCGAGGACGGGTCGATGTCGATGTGGATCTTGCGGGCATGCGGGGCGAAGGCGTCGATGCGACCGGTGATGCGGTCATCGAAGCGGGCGCCGATGCAGATCATGACGTCGCAATCATGCATCGCCATGTTGGCTTCGTAGGTGCCGTGCATGCCGAGCATGCCGAGCCAGTTGTCGCCGCTCGCCGGATAAGCGCCGAGGCCCATCAGGGTGGAGGTGATCGGGAAGCCGGTCAACTGCACCAGTTCGCGCAGCAGCAGGCTGGCGTTCGGGCCGGAGTTGATCACGCCGCCGCCCGTGTAGAAAACGGGCCTTTTGGCGCCGGCCATCAACTCGATTGCATGGCGGATGGCGCTGATGTCGCCCTTGATCTGCGGACGATAGCTTTTGTGGGCAGCAGCTGGTGTTGCAGTCGGGCTCTGGTAGGTGCCTGTCGCGAACTGCACATCCTTCGGAATATCGACGACAACCGGGCCCGGCCGGCCTGAAGTTGCGACATAGAAAGCCTCATGCAGGATGCGCGGCAGATCGTTGACGTCGCGCACCAGCCAGTTGTGCTTGGTGCAGTTGCGGGTGATGCCGACGGTGTCGCATTCCTGGAAGGCGTCCGTGCCGATCAGATGGGTCGGAACCTGGCCGGTGAGACAGACGAGGGGGATCGAGTCCAGCATCGCATCGGTCAGCGCTGTGACCATATTGGTCGCGCCGGGACCCGAGGTGACGAGAACAACACCGGGCTTGCCGGTCGAGCGGGCATAGCCTTCGGCTGCATGGCCTGCGCCCTGCTCATGGCGCACCAGAATGTGTTGAACCTCGTCCTGCTGGATGATCTCGTCATAGATCGGCAGCACAGCGCCGCCGGGATAGCCGAAGACATGTTGAACGCCCTGGTCTTTCAACGCCTGGAGCACCATTTCGGCTCCGGTCATCTCCCGTGTCATCGCGTCATTTCCTTGCGTTTGGCCCTTGGGTCTTGCTCGGGTTTTACTGGTGGATCGGGTTTGCGGGGGCTTTGCTTGGGGCTGTAACGAAAAAGGGCTCCGAAGGAGCCCTGTCTGCGCGCCAACCCGTTCCGAACGGATCAAACCGTTCCGGTGGCGCGCGTCCCTACTACAAGAATCAGACTTGCCATCTCAAGCAACCTGCCACCAGCCCCATCTCACCAGCCCGCCATTCGAGCCGATCGGGATGAGATCGTATCTCGCTGGCGGGTTCCGGCAGGCGGGGCCACATCAGCGATTGCGCCGCACACTAGTCGGGGCCGAAACGGCGGTCAAGTTCAAATTCTGAAAGTTTCGCAAATCGGGCATCAGCTTGCCGATTGTTGCGCAGGGCTCGGGGGTGATCTCGTTTCCCTATCGTCTTCAAGCACTTGCCGGGTTTCCCACAGAACCGGTCGTTTGCCATAAAAACTTCATCAGAGGGGGTTGCCACAGGATAGGGGCGTAGGTATAAGCCGCTCATCCGACGCGGACGGCACGTTCGATCCGGCGGCGAGATGGGTGTATAGCTCAGTTGGTAGAGCATCTGACTCTTAATCAGACGGTCCAAGGTTCGAATCCTTGTGCACCCACCATCTTCTTCAGGATCTGAAGCGCTTTTAAAAGCGGAACGACAAGGTGGCGAAGGCCGCCTTTTTTGTTGTTTGCATCGCTTGTTGGTATTGTGGTCCTTGAAACGCTGAACGGCAGGGTTTGGCCTCCGGTCGGCGCCTCACGGCTTTGTCCTGCCGTCTGGGCGACCGAATGAGCGCAATCCCCCCCGCAGGCACGGCCGATTTGCGGTCTATGCAACCCTCATGCAACTAGATCTGAACCCATCAGGGGAGGTTCATGGCCTGCGGCAAGGTTTGTGGTGTCATTGGTCTGTTCTTCTAGGTTGTATCAAGGCAGGGATGCGTGGGTTGTGTTGCGGTTGCGGGTCTGCAATCCAGGGTAGATCACGTTTCGTTTGTCGCAGTCCTTCCGATCAACATCTTCCCGGTCGCTCGCTCACAGGAATAACTGGCCATCTGATCTGGAATTCTATGAATTTCTTCAGAATAACATGCCTAACAAATTCCTAACGTCATGCATCTTTGAATAAAAAATCTTCCGATCTAATGTCACGAAGGAATATCTTCAGCGTCTCTCAGTGCACAAGGCTGTAAAAGGGCTAGAAGCGCAGGGAGACAGTCCGTGGACGAGATCAGGAAGCGCGCGATGTTGGAAACGATGCCTGCCAGCGGCCTCTGGTCGAGCTGGATTGACGATGGCCCTGTGTTTCGTCGCCGGGCAATGCGGTTGACGCGCGGCGATCGCGAGGAGGCCGAGGATCTTCTGTCGTCGACATTGATCAAGGCGATCAGCCACGTCGAGCGGACCGACACACAGGTTCGGGAACCGCGCGCGTTTCTGCTGTTCGCCTTGAAAAACGAATACATTTCCAGGTTGCGAAAGCGCAACTCGGAGCGCCAGGTTCGCGATTTTTCTGCTGACATCTACGAGGACAGCACCGCTGACATGGCCGACAGCCGTCCGAGCCAGGAGCATCTTCTCTGGCAGCAGGAGGCGCTGGCCCGGGTGACACGGCTGATCGAGCGCCTGCCGGATGAGCACCGGCGGATCTTTCAGATGCGGTTCTGCGATGAAACCAGCTACCGCGACATTGCCACAGAGCTTGGCATCACGGAGGCGCTGGCGCGCAAGCGGGTCCAGAACCTCAGGCAAATGCTGCGAGCCGGGCTCGAAACCGTCGATGAACCGTCCCTGATCCCGTCTCCGTCACGTCGCAAGGGGTGATGCGTCCAATCGGATACGGCAATCGCGAGCTGAACAGGAAAATCCACCATGGTCGATCTCGTAAACGCGCAAATCACGGATGCAGTGACGCAGACCAACGTCAAGGTCGTAGCGGAAGCCCCCGCCCAGGCCATCGCGAGCCTGTATCAGGTCAGCAGCCACGCGACCGGGCTCTCGATCCAGAACGCCGTGCACAGCCAGCAGGCCATGAATCAGATCATGACTGCCGTCGTGTCGAAAGCCGTGCAGCTGATCATGGACATTGGTGAATAACGCCGAGGAGAAGGAGGCTGGTCATGTGGTTGACGTCCGGGCTCCAGCGTCTGAAGGCGCTTTTCGCTGGACCGCAACTGGTTGCTTCCGTTCCGGGCAGGGATCCAGCGCCCTGGCCTGATGGCTGGACGGCGGACTGGGTTCCAGACCGACCGCGCCATCGCCCTGGTGCCGAGAGGCAAGCGGATGCACCGAACCCGGCGCGCCCGTCGGTGCATGTCATGGAAGGTTCCAGCCGCGACCTCGCCAGCCGCAAGGCGGCGCGGGCGCTGGAGGCACGCGCTGGCAACTGGGAAAACTCTACCAAACAAGGAAGGTCTGACATGAACATTCAAGATCACGGCAGTCTGGCCGCCGAGAGTGGGATGAACGGCTCTTCCGCGCATGGCATGTTTGCAGCCCCACTGGTGGGTGAGGATGACATCCAGGCGCTGCCCGATATCGCAAGCGAGGGTGTCAGGGACCGCAGGTCCGATTCCAATCGTACGGAGCGGGCCAACGGGGTGGCTGCATCCGTAAATCCCGCGCGCCCGTCAGCGAACATGTCCCTGAGCGCATCGTCGGACGAGCCGCTCAATGCGGTGCCGCGCGCCGGCAAGGCAGCCGCAGGTCTGGGCGGCGGCGGTACGGGCGGCGGCGGAGGTGTCGGGAGCGGGGATGGCGACGGGGATGACATTGGCGATGATCCGCCTGCGCCGCCGCCTGCCGGAAACACCTCTGCCCTGAACCAGCAGGTGGTTCAGGCGGTGCAGTTCTCCAATACCGAGAACCTTGCCTATGGCATGAAGATGGCCGTTACGCCGCCGGAAGTCATGGTCGGCCAGACCACAGGCCAGGCGGTTCAGGACGCAGCCAGCTACATGAATGCGATCATGCAGATTGCGGTTGCAGCCCAGGCGATTGCCATCAAGAAGGCCGCACAGGGTCCTGTTGGCGAGGCGGAGGCTGTGCCGCTTCTCGCCGAGATCCAGAGCATGGTGACTGCGGCCGTGCAGGTCTACGGCTCGGTCAGCACGACGGCGGGCCAGTCCGCCCAGACAATTTTCAACGATCTGAAGACGCCCTGAGTTTCGGGGTTAGCCGGCAGTTTTCTGTCCCCCTTGCGAAGTGTTCTCCGCAGGGCAGGGCCCACGCATGCCCGATGAAGGAGCGGCGACCATGGAACTGGAAATCAATGTCATCTGCACAGAACTCGACAGCCTGCTGTCCGACTTTCTCATCCGCTGGGCCGAGGATCTCGGCAAGGAACAGGATGCAGCGGATCTGGAGCGTCTCTACTGCATGTATCCGCGCGTGATCAGCCAGATTGCCAGCGCAAGGGCGTCGCTTTGGGGCGCGGACCAGATGATGGTGGTGGCCCGCAACCTGCGTTTTGCGCCGGGTCCCGATGTCGAGGTCAGGGCCGTGCATGTCGGCGGGGGCTGTGGTCATCCCTGCAGTTCAGGTGTCAGCGGCGTTTATGTCGCCCGCACCGGCGATCATGGCTGCGGCTGCCATGGCCGCGTCGAGACGCGTGGCAGTGAGCGGATGGCGGACCGGGACGTGATCCGCCCCACGGATCGTGACTATGAGCGGGAAGTCGGCGGCAGCGACCCACGCGCCTCAGGTCGCGATATTGGCCGCGATACTGGCCGGGATACTGGCCGCGATGTTGCCCGAGAGGATGACCGCAACGCCGAGGAGAGCAGCGATGTCCGAAACGCTGATCGTTTCCGCGCCTGAAACCCCGACACTTGTCGCGCCGAGCGTCGTCGCCCCGACGGTCGAGATCCCGACTGCTGAGGCGCCCGAAGTGACCGCTCCGGTAGTGCCCGTGCCCAAGATTGAGGTGATGGTTGGCGGGACTCCTGAACCGGAAACCCCGCCGCCCGCTGCGCCCGCGCCGGCGGCCTCTGCCAGCGGCAGTGAACCGCCCGGCGCCCAAGCTGCTGCGGCGGCAGCTTCTGCTCCGGCGAATGATCCTGCAGCCGCGGCAGCAGGATCTGCCCCCACAGCTGGTCTCAGCGTGCCTGAAGGCGATCAACTGATGCGCCGGCTGTTGCAGGATCATCTGAAGGTCGCAGCGTTGCAGGCGGGATATCAGGCGGTTTCGCGCTCTCTGCCTGCGATCCTGGCGGCCGGGATCGAAGCCGGGCGCCAGAAGCGGGCGGCAGACGCGGCGTTCGAGCAGGGAATTGCGACGGCGGCCAAGATCCTTGCCGCCACCCGTGATACGGCGGCGCAACTGTCGAATTCGATGCGCAGTGAGCATGAAACGATGCTGCGGCTCCTTTCTGACAAGGAACTGCTCGGCCAACTCTCTGCCTCGGCCTCTGTCGCACTGGCTGCCGCTAATACTCTCGGGCATGGGCTCGGGGCACCTCCGGGCAGCGAGCCGGCTCAAACCGCCGGACAGGGGCAACCTGCCGCGCAGGCTGGGGCAATGCCGCAGGCAACCCCCAGGGGCATGGCCGTGCAGATGAACCAGAAAATGGGTGATGTCCGCAGTGTCGTGGCCCAGGAAGTGGACCGAAAAATCTCAGGCCTACTGGCCCAGCTTGCTGCCCGACTGGAGCAAAAACGCGCCGGCCGGAGCTAGCCGCATTTCGCGTTGATTTTAGAAAAAGATAATAAAAATAGAGGCTTAAACGTCACATCACCGGATTTTCAGCGTCGATATGAGGGCAACGGGGACGATCCTTCTCCCCGCAATCAGGAGCAAACAGATGGCTGTACCTGTCACCGTGAATCCGATGGTCACCGACGCCGTGACCCAGTCCAACCTCAAGGTCGTGGGCGAAGCCCCGGCGATTGCCATCAGCACGCTGTATCAGGCGATGGCGCATTCAACCAGCATCCTGTTCCAGAACGCGGTGCAGGCGCAGCAGCAGCAGACCTCGCTGGCCCAGGCCGCCGTCAACCAGGGCATCATGCAGATCTATTCGCTCGACACCACGGCAGCTGCCGGTGCGACCGAGAAGATCGCCCAGACCGGCACCAGCGACAACCTGACCAGCCTGCTGTCGGTCCTCAATTCCTTTAGTTGATCCCGTCGCCGTGGCCCCTCCGGCCGCGCAGGCCGTGCTTCGACGGTGAGCGTGCCGGACCGAAAAAAGCAAAGAAACGCAGTGCTTTCCCGTCACAACACCCCGAAAGGGGCGTCCTATCAGATGCAAAGGCCGAGTGACGTGCGGCCTCCCTTTAAGGAGCAAGACACATGGCAGATCCAGTAACCGTCAATCCGATGGTCACCGATGCGGTGACGCAGTCCAACGTCAAGGTCGTGGGGGAAGCCCCGGCGATTGCCATCAGCACGCTGTACCAGGCGATGGCGCATTCCACCGGCATCCTGTTCGAGAATGCTGTCCAGGCGCAGCAGCAGCAGACCTCGCTGGCCCAGGCGGCTGTCAACCAGGGTATCATGCAGATCTATTCGCTCGACACCACGGCGGCGGCCGGTGCGACGGAGAAGGTCGCCCAGACTGGCGTTGCCGACAACCTGACCAGCTTGCTGACCGTTCTCAACGCCTTCAGCGGCGGTCGCTGACCGCGGCTTCGGGTTTCCTCCCGGGACCCGACTGGAACGCTTTCCTCCCTTGTGAACGGGGGAAAGCGTTCCTTTTTGCGTTTTCGCGGCTTTAGGGGCATACAGGCGTCATCCTGACATTGCTGACGCCGGACCATGACCCAGTTTCTCGTTGCTGCCCTGTACAAGTTCGTTCCACTTGAAGATTACGCTGAATTGCGTTTGCCCTTGCTTGATGTCTGCACGGCGAATGGGGTTTACGGCAGCCTGCTGCTGGCGCGCGAGGGGCTGAACGGCACCATTGCCGGTCCGGAGGACGGAGTTCGGGCGGTTCTTGACCACTTGCGGGCCGACGAGCGGATGGTTGACCTGGTTCACAAGGAAAGCTGGTGCGAGCACATCCCCTTCAAGCGCATGAAGGTGCGACTGAAAAAGGAGATCGTGACGCTGGGTGTCCCGAGCGTCGATCCGCGCAAGCACGTCGGCACCTATGTCTCGCCGCAGGACTGGAACAGCCTGATCAGCGAACCGGATGTGCTGATCATCGACACGCGCAATGACTATGAATATGCTTTCGGGACGTTCAAGGGCGCGGTCAACCCGGAGACGCGGTCGTTCCGCCAGTTCCCGGACTGGCTCAAGCAGCAGCGCGATCTCGGCAAGGCCAAGAAGGTCGCGATGTTCTGCACCGGCGGCATCCGCTGCGAAAAGTCCACGTCCTATCTGATGGATCTGGGCATCGAGAATGTGTTCCACCTGGATGGCGGCATCCTCAATTATCTGGAAAAAATGCCGCAGACCGAGAGCCTCTGGTCGGGCGAGTGTTTCGTTTTCGACGAACGCGTCTCGGTCGACCACGACCTGAAGCCCTGCTGGGGCAAGGTGATCCCTGAGGCGGCCAAGGGCTTCGTCCGCGCCGGCCGGGACGTCTCGGACGAAGCTGCCTGAGGACGCGGAGCGGGATCAGGCCCGCGCGCCGAAGCGGTAGGTGGGAAGGCCGCGCACGCCCGGGACGGTGTGGAACAGGCTGCCCGACTGCGGGGCTGCCTCAAGGGCTGCCGCATCGTCCGGCCGCAGGCTCGTCAGAGCCAGATCAGACAGGTCCGGCCCGCAGAAGCAGGGCATGGTCGGGCGCGGAACCGGCACGGCATAAGCCCCAATTTGCGTGCCATCGGGTGCAAAGCAGTTGAGAAGCCCCGCCGACACGCCGGCACTCCAGTAGTTGCCATCGCCATCCACCGTCCCGCCGTCCGGGCGACCGGTCTCGGTGACAAGCTGGGCGAAGCGGCGGCGATTGAATGCCTCGCCGGTAGCCGGATCGAAGTCCCAGGTGTCAATCCAGCCGGGGCCGCTGTCGGCGTGATACATCGTGCGGCCATCGGGCGACCAGGCGAGGCCGTTGGAGACGCGCAAGTCGCCGATGATCCGGGTCAGGGATCCGTCAGGGCCGACACGATAGAGGCCGCCAACAGGTTCGCGCGGGGTGCGGATGTCCATCGTGCCAACCCAGAAGGCGCCATCGGGACCCACCTTGCCATCGTTCAGCCGGGTGAAGGGGAGATCGGCTTCGATGCTGGCCAGATGCTCCCGGGCGCGGGTCGCCGGGTCGAAAAGATAGACTTCGTCCCATTCGGCCACGACGAAGCGCCCGTCCGCTGCCAGACCGAACGAGCCGACTTCGCGGTCAAATGTCCAGCTGGCATGGATTGCTTTGGTGCGCCAGTCCAATGCATGGATCGTCTTGCCCTTGATGTCGACGAAGTAGAGGGTTCCGGTGGTTTCGTCCCATGTCGGGCATTCGCCCAGGGCATAGCGGCCGTCGATCAGACATGTGAAGGCGAGAGACACGCGGAAACTCCTCAGGTTTTCAATCGATTCAAACAGGCCGGACTATAGCGGCGGTCACCGTGTGCGTCGACTGCTGTCGTCGGCGGGGCGAACCTGGGTGTCGAGGGAAAAGGCGGTCTTGCGCACAATTGGCCGGATGGCGAAGGAGGATTTCATCCGGGACACGCCGGGCAGGCGGGCAAGGGTTTCGCGGTGGATGCGTTCGAAGTCATTCGGGTCTTCAGCCGTCAGGCGCAGGAGATAGTCGGCATCACCGGCCATCAGATAGCATTCCATGATTTCGGGATATTGTGCGACGGCTTGTTCGAATGCGTTGAGCACTTCATTAGCCTGACCGACGAGTGAGATCTCGACGAAGACATCCATGCGCCGACCGATCTTGCGCTGGTCAAGCAGGGCGACATAGCCGTTGATGACCCCGGTCTCTTCCAGGGCCCGGACGCGTCGCAGGCAGGCAGAGGCCGACAGGCCGACTTTTTCGGCGAGATCGGCGTTGGGGATGCGCCCATCCTGCTGCAAAACAGTCAGAATGCGTTTGTCGAGCCGGTCAAGCTTCATTGCGGAACCTTCGAATAATCTGCGGTCGAACCTGTCATATGCGGCAGAATCTTGCGAGTTTACGTATTCATTCGCGCAAAACGCAATCCAATTCGAAACGGGCTCGGATACTGTAACTGAATAAGTCCTATCCAGAGAGGATCCTGCAATGCGTATTGGTGTTCCGAGAGAAATCAAAAACCATGAATATCGCGTCGGCTTGACGCCTGATAGCGTCATGGAAGTCGTCGCGCATGGACATGAAGTATTTGTCGAGGCCCAGGCCGGTGCTGGCATCGGTGCGGATGATGCAGCCTATGTCGCTGCCGGCGCAAAGATTGTCAAAACGGCTCGCGAAGTCTTTGACAGCGCCGAGATGATCGTCAAGGTGAAGGAGCCGCAGGCCGTCGAGCGCGCCATGCTGCGCCCGGACCACACGCTCTTTACCTATCTCCATCTCGCTCCGGATGCAGAGCAGACCGCTGACCTCGTCAAGTCGGGCGCGACCTGCATTGCCTATGAAACCGTAACCGACGGTCGTGGCGGCCTGCCGCTGCTGGCGCCGATGTCGCAGGTGGCGGGCCGCCTGTCGATCACCGCTGCCGCCAACGCGCTGCAGAAAGCCAATGGCGGGTCCGGCATTCTCGTCGGTGGCGTCCCGGGCGTTGCCCCGGCCAAGATCGTCGTCATTGGCGGCGGTGTCGTCGGTGCGCATGCGATCACCATGGCGCTCGGCCTTGGCGCCGACGTCACCGTTCTGGACCGGAACGTCGATGTTCTTGCTGGCCTGTCGCGGACGTTTGGTTCCGGCCTGCGCACCGTTTACTCGACCAAGGCTGCGCTGGAGCAATATGTGCTCGATGCGGATGTCGTCATCGGTGCTGTTCTGGTTGCCGGTGCAGCGGCGCCGAAACTTGTCACCGCAGACATGATCAAGCGGATGAAGAACGGCTCGGTTATCGTCGACGTTGCCATTGACCAGGGCGGCTGTTTCGAGACGGCGCGTGCCACGACCCACGCCGAACCGACCTATGTTGTCGATGGCGTCGTGCATTACTGCGTTGCCAACATGCCGGGCGCCGTGCCGCGCACTTCGACTTTCGCGCTCAACAACGTCACGCTGCCCTACACGCTGGCGCTGGCTGACCTCGGCGCAAAGAAGGCGCTGCTGGCCAACCCGAACTTCCTGCCGGGCCTCAATGTCTACAAGGGCAAGGTGACCTGTCAGGCCGTGGCGGATGCTCTCGGCTACGATTATGTCGCGCCGGACGCGGCCCTGAACGCCTGATTGCCTGATCGCGTTGGTGCCTGAAAACAGCAAAGCCCCGGGTGACTGGCCCGGGGCATTTTGTTGGGTGACAACTTTTTGATCAGATGTCTCCGATCAGGGGCAGGGGACCTTGTAGGGGTTCCGGTTGGCATCGCGGGCGATGCACTCACGCGGCGCGGTTGCCGCACCGATCAGTCCGCCGCCGACAGCGCCAATGGCAGCCCCTGCCAGCGCTGCGCCAGCCGTAGAACCGGCAGCTACGCCAATCGCTGCCCCTGTCGCAGCGCCGAGGCCACCGCCGACCAGAATCCGGTCTCGCTGGCTGGTGCTGGAGCAGGCACAAAGGCTTGCCGACAAAATCAGAACACAGGCGCTGATGGCAAAGCGTCTTGTCATTGCGCAGCCCTTTAAGCGCTGGACCTCATGCTATGTCCCGCCCGGACGGGTAGAAGCCGTTACCGGCGCGGGACCTAGCAGGTGTGCAGCTTACGGGCAGACGACGCGATACGGGCGGCCGTAGCGGTCGTAGGCAACGCAGTTCTTCGGGGTCGTTGCCGAACCGACGATCGCACCGCCAGCTGCACCGATCACACCGCCGACGACTGCGCCACCGACGTCGCCGGTTGCTGCTGCGCCAATGACTGCGCCGGTTGCTGCACCCAGGCCACCGCCGACCAGCGCACGGTCACGCTGGCTGTCGGACTGGCACGCGGCCAGGGCGAGGCCAGCCACAGCAAGGACTAAAAACTTCTTCATCATGGGTCTCCCAAAACCTGCATACGGGGCAAACGCATCCCGCTGCCATTGCCCTGAACAATAATAGGCCAACTTGGCGAGAATGCGGTGATCTAAATCACTTGTCCAACACACAAGAGGCTGATCTCGTTCCATATACCGGACAAAGCAATGGCGTGCTGTCAATCCCGTAGGACCTCAGCCCTGACGCAGGGCCGCGAGAAGCCCGCGGGTTGAGCTGTCTTTTCCGGATGCATCCGCTTCGCCCTTCACCATTGGCAGCAGGGCAGTGGCGAGTTCCTTACCCAGCTCGACACCCCACTGGTCAAACGAATTGATGCCCCAGATCACGCCTTCGACGAACACCCGGTGTTCATAGAGAGCGATCAGACGGCCGAGCGCATAGGGGGTCAACTGGTCGTGGACGATGGTGATCGACGGGCGGTCGCCCGGGAACACCTTATGCGGAGCCAGGTGATCGATCTCTTCCGGCGACAGGCCTGCGGCTGTGAGCTGCGCGCGGGCTTCAGCCTCCGTGCGCCCAATCATCAGGGCTTCCGACTGGGCGAGGCAGTTGGCCACAAGCATTTCGTGGTGATGGGCAAGGTCGGACTCATGCCCCTGCGCTGCGACGATGAACTCGCAGGGGATCACGGTCGTGCCCTGGTGCAGCAGCTGGTAGAACGCGTGCTGGCCGTTGGTACCGGGCTCTCCCCAGACGAGCGGACCGGTTTCGACGCTGACGGGGGAGCCGTCGAGCGTCACGCTCTTGCCATTTGATTCCATGTCGAGCTGCTGCAGATAGGCGGGCAGGCGTGACAGGCGCTGGTCATAGGGCAGCACGGCGCGGGCGGCATAGCCGAGCGCGTTACGGTTCCACACGCCGACCAGTCCCATCAGGATCGGCAGGTTGTCTTCCACCGGCGCGGCCTGGAAATGCAGGTCCATGGCATGGGCACCCTCCAGGAACTCGGCAAAGGCGTCCGGACCGATGGCGATCATCAGCGGCAGGCCGATGGCCGACCAGACGGAATAGCGGCCACCAACCCAGTCCCAGAACCCGAACACGCGCGAGGGTTCGATGCCAAAGGCGGCGACTTTGTCGATAGCGGTGGAGACGGCAGCAAAATGGGCGCCTACTGCCCGCTCACCCAAGGCATTGGCCACCCAGAGGCGGGCCGATCGGGCGTTGGTCATGGTCTCGATCGTGGTGAAGGTCTTCGACGCGACGATGAACAGCGTCGTCTCAGGATCGAGATGCTTCACGGTATCGGCCAGGTGCGCGCCGTCCACATTGGAGACGTAATGCAGGCGCGGCCCGTCGTGATAGGGCGCCATGGCCAAGGTGGTCATGACCGGGCCGAGATCCGAGCCGCCGATGCCGATATTGACCACATCCGTAAAAGGTTTGTCGGTCGCGCCGGTAATTTCGCCGGCGCGCAGGCCTTCGGCGAAGTCGCCAAGTGCGGCGAGCACTTCGCGCACGTCCGGCATCACATCCTCGCCGTCGATGATGACCGGCTTGTCGGACAGGTTGCGCAGGGCAGTGTGCAGGACGGCGCGCTGTTCCGTCGAATTGATTCGCTCGCCGGCGAACATGGCATCGCGGCGAGCCTCGACGCCGGCTTCGCGGGCGAAGCGGCACAGGAGGGCAAGAAGTTCAGGCGTGAGGCGGGACTTGGAGAAGTCGATCAGGAGATCCGCATCGGACCGGCTCAGTTCTGTAAAGCGGTTCGGATTGGCGGCGAAGAGCTGGCGCAGGCTGGTGCCTTTCAGGGCTTCGGCGTGGGATGCAAGCGACTGCCAGTGGTCAGCGGTAAACATGCAGGCTCCTAAATCGATTTAAATCAATCGCCGCCGGATCGACGGTCCGGCTTTGGGATAGCACAGACAAGGTCAGATGGGCAGGCGGAAAAGCTTGGTGAAGTCCGGTAGCGCCTGTGTGGCTCAGGTCGTCTTCTTGACGAATTCGGTGAGGATGACGATCCGCTGGTCGTTGACCCGACCTTCGATCTGCTCCGGATTGTCGATGACCAGCGAGATGTTGCGGACAGCGGTGCCGCGCTTGGCGGTGAAATTGGCGCCCTTGACCTTGAGATCCTTGATCAGGGTCACGGTGTCGCCGACATTGAGGGGCGCGCCGAATGTGTCCTTGTGCCCGGTGGCGGTCTCGCTGTCGCTGTTCGCCTCTGCTTCAGGCTTGGCGTGGACCCAGGCGAGTGTTTCCTCGTCGAGATAGAGCTGGTCGAGCAGGTCCCGTGCCCAGTCTTCTTCGGACAGACCCTCCAGAAGTCGCCAGGCAATGACCTGGACCGTCGGTACCTGGCTCCAGGCGCTTTCAGTCAGGCAACGCCAGCGATGGTCCGGCACACTGCTGTCCGTCAAGGCGTCGCGGCACGTGCGGCAGGTCAGGATGGTTTCCTCGGCGCTGTCACCGGGGCGCGGCGATACTGCATGAGCTGCGAGTTCGGTCGTTGCGCCGCACAATTCGCAGCAGCCTCCGGCCCGCGTGATGAGAAGGTCGCGCTCGGCGGCGGAAAGGGGCATCTGCAACTCCGGATCCTGAACAATTGCGCGTCCCTTACGCCATTTGGCGTTCAAGGGATAGACCGTAGGTCTGCATAGAGGAGATCCGAGCCTGTGCATTGTGGCGGCAGCAGGCATTTGTCTCACCGGAGAACACACTTGCGTCGAACCCGGCACAGGGGCCTAAGATGCGCGCTGACGGGGCTTTGGCCTATAGAGGACCGGCTTCTGGCCGTTGCAACGGGAGACAGGCACGATGCCGCAGATGATCACGACCGGATATCAGACCCTGCTCGATGCGGCCAACGCGCAGGTCAGGGCAGTGTCGCCCGAGGAGGCGAAGAGTTTGCTGGGCCGTGAGGATCACGTTTTCATCGACTTGCGCGATCCACGGGAACTGGAGCGGGAGGGCGTGTTGCCTGGCGCATTCCATTGCCCGCGCGGGATGCTGGAGTTCTGGATCGATCCTGCCAGTCCCTATCACAAGGACGTTTTTGCCCGCGATGCCACCTTTGTCTTTTTCTGCGCCGGGGGCTGGCGTTCGGCGCTTGCCGGGGCGACGGCCCTCGATATGGGGCTGACCCCGGTGGTTCACCTTGAAGGCGGCTTTTCCGCCTGGGTCAAGGCCGGCGGTGCGGTGGAGCGGCGCGCCTGAGGCGCGCCAGTCCCGTATCGATCAAACGCCCGGCGTCTGGGTGAACAGCCAGGCGCAGTAGCCCGCGTAGAGCGCGAGGAAGCCGCCGCCGATCAAGCGGGACAGGTGCTTACTGCCCAGGAGCAAGATCACCAGCAGCACGGAAGCGGCCAGCATCAGCGGGATGTCAAAGCCGGCAATGGTCGGGTTGATCGAGATCGGATGGATGATCGCGGTCAGCGACAGGATGCCGAAGATGTTGAAGATGTTCGAACCGATCACATTGCCGATGGCGATTTCCGAGTGCTTTCGGAGCGCCGCGACAACAGACGTCGCAAGTTCCGGCAGGCTGGTGCCGACGGCGACGATCGTCAGGCCGATGACAGCTTCGGAAATCCCGAAGCTGCGGGCAATCGAAGTTGCGCCCGTGACGAGAAGGTCAGCGCCGTAAACCAGCGCCGCAAGCCCTGCGAAAATGAAGCCCAACTGCTGCCAAAGCGGCAGAGTTGCGGGCTTCTCCTCGTCATCGTCGGACTTTCCGGACATCGCAGCGTAGGTGAGGTAGCCGATGAGCGCGATGAACATGGCCGAACCCGTCAGGCGATCGACGGCTCCCATATACCCCAGGCCCAGGGTAAAGAACGCCACGCCCAGCATGACAAACAGGTCGCGGCGAATGCCCGGGATGCGGGTCGGTATCGGATAGATCACCGCAGCAGCACCGAGGATCAGCAGGATGTTGGCGGTGTTTGATCCCACCACATTGCCGACGGCAATGTCCGGCGAACCGTAGAAGGCCGCTTTCAGGGACACGACTAGTTCCGGCATGGACGTCCCGAAACCGACAACCGTGAGGCCGATCAGCAGCGGCGACATGCCCAGGCGGGCGGCCAGGGAGACAGCGCCGCGTACGAGGCCTTCGCCTCCGACGAAAAGCAGGACCAAACCGATGGCGAGAAATGCGATGTCGAGTGCCATTGAGGGCATTCCTTGTTCTGCGGGTGCCGGATCGGCCGGCTGAAGGGATGCGGGGCGCTGACACAGGGTCAGTGAAACCGCCACATCCAGGGAAAATCGAGCAGGGAAGGAACAAGGGGGCTCCACATTCAGCTAGAAGCCACGTGGTTCCCCTTAAAACTTGACCGTCTGTCGCCGGCGGCAAGTAATGAAGTCGGGCGACCAATTCAAGGTCGCCCGATGAGATTGTGTCGATTTTTCGGCAAGATAACCGTGTTTTATCGCGGCAGTGCCGCCGCCTCGCGGGCGCGCGCTTCGATCCCGGCCCAATCTCCGGCAGCAATCGAGGCCGCATCGGCGATCCAGGAGCCTCCGACACACAGGACATTCGGCAGGGCAAGGTAGGTCGGTGCCTTGTCGAGGCTGATACCGCCAGTCGGGCAGAACTTCACCTGTGCAAGCGGCGAGGACAGTGACTTGAGATAGGCTGCGCCACCAGCCTGCTCGGCCGGGAAGAACTTCAGCCGCAGGTAGCCGCGTTCGATCAGGGCCATGACTTCGGAGGCCGTGGCCGCGCCCGGCAGCAGCGGAATGTCGAAATTGGCTGCTGCATCGAGCAGCTTCGGCGTTGCGCCGGGCGAAACGATGAATTTCGCCCCGGCCTTGACCGAGGCCTCGTACTGACCTGCATCCAGCACGGTGCCTGCACCCGGGATAGCACCTTCGACGTGATCGGCCACGGCCTTGATCGCTTCAAGGGCGCGCGGGGTGCGCAATGTGATCTCGATGGCCGGCAAGCCACCACGCACCAGCGCCTCGGCCATCGGCACGGCGGTCTTCGGATCTTCTACGATGAGCACCGGGATGACGGGCGCAGCGCGCATCACGGCTTCGATACGGGCGGTGTCCTGGGACATTCCTGATTTCCTTATGCTGCGACTGTCTGGAGACGTGATCGATCAGGCACCGAAAACATGCGCGCCTTCGTCTGCCGTACCGACCAGCGCACGGAAGCCGGCGAACAGGTCGCGGCCGACGCCGAACTGATTGGCGGACAAATCCTGGGTCGCCAGCGGCCGGGCGTTGAACGTCGCCTCATCCACCAGCACTTCCAGGGTTCCGGTCACCGCGTCAACCCGGATGACGTCGCCATCCTGGATGCGGGCAATGGCACCTCCCGCGCAAGCCTCGGGTGTCACGTGGATTGCGGCTGGAACCTTGCCAGATGCACCTGACATGCGGCCGTCCGTGACAAGCGCCACCTTGTGACCGCGATCCTGCAGGATGCCGAGTGCCGGCGTCAGCTTGTGCAGTTCCGGCATGCCGCAGGCTTTCGGACCCTGGAAGCGGACGACGGCCACGACATCCGAGGTCAGTTCGCCAGCCTTGAAGGCTGCCTGCATGGCATCTTGCGAATGGAACACACGGGCAGGGGCTTCGATAACATAACGCTCTGCCGGGACGGCGGAAATCTTGATCACGGCACGGCCGAGATTTCCGGTCAACATCTTCAGGCCGCCGTTGGACTGGAAGGCATTGCTGATCGGGGCGAGAACCTTTTCGTCGCCGGAGATGGCGGGCGCTGCATCCTTGCGCAGGCTGCCATCGTCGTTCAGCTTGGCTTCGACCGTGTAGCCGTCGAGGCCAGTGCCGTTCACTGTGCGCACGTCCTTGTGGAGGTAGCCCTCCGACAGAAGTTCGCGGATCAGGAAGCCCATCCCGCCAGCAGCCTGGAAATGGTTCACATCGGCCTTGCCATTCGGATAGACGCGGGCGAGCAGGGGAACGGCATCGGACAGGTCCGAAATATCATCCCAGGTCAGCTTGATGCCGGCGGCATTGGCCATGGCGACAAGATGCATGGTGTGGTTGGTCGATCCACCGGTGGCATGCAGGCCGACCACGCCGTTGACGACCGCGCGTTCATCGATCACCTCGCCGACCGGGGTGTACTCATTGCCGGCAGCGGTGATGGCGAGTGCGCGCTTGACGGCTTCACGGGTCAGTGCGTCGCGCAGGGGCGTATTCGGGTTGACGAAGGACGCCCCTGGCAGGTGCAGGCCCATGATTTCCATCAGCATCTGGTTGGAGTTGGCCGTGCCGTAGAACGTACAGGTGCCTGGGCCATGGTAGGACTTGCTCTCGGATTCCAGCAGTTCCTTGCGACCGACCTTGCCCTCCGCATAGAGCTGGCGGACCTTGGCCTTCTCATCGTTGGATATGCCGGTGGTCATCGGGCCAGCGGGAATGAACACGGCGGGCAGATGGCCGAAGGACAGGGCGCCGATCAGGAGGCCGGGCACGATCTTGTCGCAGATGCCAAGAAACACTGCGGCGTCGAACATCTGGTGCGACAGGCCGATGGCAGCACTCATGGCGATGACATCGCGGGAGAACAGCGACAGTTCCATCCCGTCCTGGCCCTGGGTGACACCGTCGCACATGGCGGGTACGGCCCCAGCCACCTGCGCCACGGCGCCAGCTTCGCGCGCAGCCTGCCGGATGAGGTCTGGATAGGTCTCATAAGGCTGATGCGCCGACAGCATGTCGTTGTAGGCGGTGATGATCCCAAGGTTTGGCAGCACGTCGCCGGCAAGGGCTGCCTTGTCAGACGGGCCGCAGGCGGCAAAACCATGGGCCAGGTTGCCACAGGAGAGGCGTGAACGCTGGGGGCCCTTTTCCGCGGCCGACCGGATGCGCTCCAGATAGACGGCACGGCTGTCGCGGCTGCGGCGGGCTATGCGTTCGGTGACTTCACCGATGCGAGCGTGAACAGTCATGGATCTCTCCCTCAGGCTTGCAGACGCTTAGAACAGTCTCGGTCATGCTGCGTCAGTGGCGCGGCGCAAGCGCTTGAATTCAATCGATTTAAATTTCAGCCTGGCAAAAGGCTTCGCAGGGCCTTTCAGGCGGAGCAGAAGGTCACACCTATACGGCTGCGACCTCCTGGCGCTGGTTCAGTTGCCGTCCTCGGCCCAGGTGCGACCATCGCGCTCGATCAGGGCGATGGACGCGGATGGTCCCCAGGTGCCGGCGGTGTAGGCTTTTGGCTGGTCCTTGGCCGCTGCCCAGGCTTCCAGGATCGGATCGACCCAGGCCCAGGCCGCATCCACTTCGTCGCGGCGCATGAACAGCGTCTGGTTGCCACGGATCACGTCCATGATCAGGCGTTCATAGGCATCCGGGTTGCGGACCTTGAAGGCATCGGCAAAGCTCATGTCGAGTGGAACCTGGCGCAGGCGCATGCCGCCGGGACCCGGATCCTTGATCATGACCTGCATCTTGACGCCTTCGTCCGGCTGCAGACGGATGATCAGGCAATTGTCCGAGATGACACCGGCTTCCGGTCCGAAGATCGAATGCGGGATCGGGCGGAACTGCACCACGATTTCCGACACGCGCGTTGCCAGACGCTTGCCGGTGCGCAGGTAGAACGGCACGCCCGCCCACCGCCAGTTGGCGATCTGCGCCTTGATGGCGACAAAGGTCTCGGTCAGGCTGTCATCGCGGCCGAGTTCGTCAAGATAACCCGGAACGGCCCCACCGGCAGAAGCACCGGCCTTGTACTGGCCGCGCACAATGTGCTTTTCGGCCAGTTCCGGCGAGATCGGAGCCAGGGCTTTCAGCACCTTCAGCTTTTCATCACGCACGCTGTCGGCGTTCATGGACTCCGGCGGCTCCATGGCAACGAGGCAGAGCAGCTGCAGGATGTGGTTCTGCACCATGTCACGCAGCGCGCCGGCGGTGTCGTAGTAGCCGGCGCGACCACCGACGCCGAGCGATTCGGCGACCGTGATCTGGACATGGTCGATGTGGGCGGCATTCCACAGCGGCTCGAACAGGGCGTTGGCAAAGCGCAGCGCCATCAGGTTCTGCACCGTCTCCTTGCCGAGATAGTGGTCGATACGGAAGATCTGGTGTTCCTTGAACACCTTGCCGATGGTCTCGTTGAGCGCGTGGGCTGATGTCCCATCCTTGCCAATCGGCTTCTCGATGACGACGCGGGTGTTGGCTGTCACCAGCCCGTTGCGGCCGATGCCGTCGCAGATGGTGCCGAAAAAGTCGGGTGCGACGGCCAGATAAAAGGCGCGGATCACGTCGGGGCGCTGGTCGAGGATCTTGCCCAGATCTGCCCAGCCTGCTTCGGCTGCAACATCGATGGCCAAATAGGTCAGGCGGTCGAGAAAGCGCTTCATTGCGCCGGGCTCGAGGTCCTTCACGTGCTCGCCAAGGGCCCCTTCCGCCCAGGCCCGGTATTCCTCGGTCGTGAACTCGCGGCGGGAGGTGACAACAATGCGCGCGCCGGCAGGCAACTGGCCATCGAGATCGCGGTGATAGAGGGCGGGGAGCAGTTTGCGATGCGCCAGGTCACCTGTGCCTCCAAAGACCACCAGGTCGAAATCATCCACCTCGATCACGCGTACGGCCATCAGCCAGATCTCCCGAGACAGGCGGCAAATCAGGGCCACCGGAAATTTTCAATCGTTTTAATAAGGGAAGCGGTTCTCTTGTGCAATGCCGAAGGCCGCAAGGCTTCCCTTACGGCGAAAGCCCGCCGGTGTGTCCGCCGGGCCTTGGGCTGTTTCAGGCTGCCAGACCTTGTGGCGGTTCCTTGGCGCCGGTCATGATGGCAACCGCATCGGACATGCTGAAGTCCTGCGGGCGGATGACACAGGCGCGCCGGCCGAGGCGGTGAATGTGGATTCGGTCAGCCACTTCAAACACATGCGGCATGTTGTGGCTGATCAGGACAATGGGCAGGCCGCGGGCCTTCACGTCCTTGATCAGGTCGAGCACGCGCCGGCTTTCCTTCACGCCAAGGGCCGCAGTCGGTTCGTCCATGATCACGACCTTGGAACCGAAAGCCGCGGCACGGGCCACCGCAATGCCCTGGCGCTGGCCGCCGGAGAGAGTTTCCACTGCCTGATTGATGTTCTGGATCGTCAGAAGACCCAGTTCGCTCAGCTTCTCGCGGGCGATGCGTTCCATCGCCTTGCGGTCGAGGGTGCGCAGGTATTTGCCCATGAAGCCGGGTTTGCGGATTTCCCGGCCCATGAACAGGTTGTCGGCGATCGACAGGGCAGGGGAGAGGGCGAGGTTCTGGTACACCGTCTCGATTCCGGCTTCGCGGGCCTGCATCGGAGACGTGAAGTTGATCACCTGGCCTTCGAGCCGGATCTCTCCTTCGTCCGGCGTGACAGCCCCGGAAATGGCCTTGATCAGGGTCGACTTGCCGGCGCCGTTGTCCCCGATCACGGCCAGGATCTCGCCGGGGTAAAGATCAAAGTCGGCGTGGTCGAGGGCCACCACACGGCCATAGCGCTTGACGAGGTTGCGGGCGGTCAGAATTGGCACTGAATGAAAGGTGGACTGGGTCATGCGGCAACCTTTCTGATCCACTGGTCGATGGCGACGGCGGCAATGATCAGCGCGCCGATGAGGAGATAGGTCCACTGCGGGTCGGTGCCGATGAGGCGTAGCCCCAGCGAGAACACGCCGACAATGAGCGCACCGAAGATCATGCCGAGGATCGAGCCGCGCCCGCCGAACAGAGAGATGCCGCCGATCACCACCGCTGTGATGGATTCGATATTGGCGAACTGGCCTGCCGTCGGGGAGACAGATCCAATGCGGCCGATCAGCGTCCAGCCAGCGAAAGCGCAGATCAGGCCGGCCAGCGTGTAGACCGAGATCCGCACCCGGGAGACCCGGACGCCGGCAAGTTCCGCGGCATCTGGGTCATCGCCAATGGCATAGACATGGCGGCCCCAAGCCGTGTGGTTGAGGATGTAGTTGAACAGGAGCACCAGCCCGATCATCAGGATGACGCCATAGGTGAACACCGCGCCGCCAATGTTGATCTTCTCGCCGAAGAACTGGAGGATCGGCGCCTGAGCGGAGATGTCCTGACTGCGGATCGTTTCATTGGCCGAATAGAGGAAGTTCGACGCCAGCACGATCTGCCACATGCCGAGCGTGACGATGAAGGGCGGCAAACGCATCACGGCAACCAGGACGCCATTGACGAAGCCGCAGAACGCGCCAACCGCCAGACCGCACAGGACGGCAATTTCCGCTGGCAGGCCATAGCGGAAGGTGAATTGCCCCATCACCACGGACGACAGCACCATGATGGCGCCGACCGAAAGGTCGATCCCGGCGGTCAGCACGACCAGCGACTGGGCGACGCCGACGATGCCCACGACGGCGACTTGTTGCAGGATCAGGGTGAGGGAGAACGGGGTGAAGAATTTCTCCCCGAGGATCAGCCCGAAAATAAATAGGGATGCCGACAGGACGATCAGTGGCACGCCTGCCGGGTTTGCATGCAGCGCATGCTGAAACCGGGCGAGGGGGGACCGGTCATGGGTGTCGAAACTGGCGACGCGGGTGGCGCTGCCTTCAAGCCCCTTTTCGAATTCCTGCCCTGCTTGACCTTTATCGCTCATTCGTCTCCCCCCTGTTGTGATACGCCCCGGTGCTTGAGGCACCGGGGCTTTGCGTGTGGGTCAGTCCAGGCTCAGCCCCAGCACTTGTCGAGGCCTTCCTTCGTGTCGATCGACTGGACCCCGGCGGCTGGCTTGTCGGTGACGAGCGCAACGCCGGTGTCGAAGAAGGCCTTGCCGTCGGTCGGCTTCGGCTTGGCGCCGGTGTCGGCAAAGGTCTTGATCGCTTCGATCCCAAGGGCGGCCATCAGCAGCGGATACTGCTGCGAGGTGGCACCGATGACGCCTTCGGCAACATTTTTCACGCCGGGGCAACCGCCATCGACGGACACGATCAGCACGTCCTTCTCGCGTCCAACAGCCTTGAGAGCTTCATAGGCGCCTGCGGCCGAGGGCTCGTTGATGGTGTAAACGACGTTGATCATCGGATCCTTGGTGAGAAGGTTTTCCATCGCCTTGCGGCCGCCTTCCTCGTTGCCCGAGGTGACTTCGTTGCCGACGATGCGCGGGTCTGTTTCGTCACCCCACTTGTTCGGATCGACAACATCGATGCCGAAGCCGGTGAGGAAGCCCTGGTCGCGCAGAACGTCGACCGAGGGCTGGCTGATCGCCAGATCCAGCATGGCGATCTTGGCGTCCTTGGTTTTGTCGCCAAGGGTTGCCTTGGCCCAGGATCCGATCAACTCGCCAGCCTTGAAGTTGTCAGTGGCAAAGGTCATGTCGGCCGAGTCGATCGGTTCCAGCGGGGTGTCGAGTGCGATGACCAGAATGCCGGCATCGCGGGCCTGCTTGACACTGTCGACGATGGCCTTGGTGTCCGACGCGGTGATCAGGATGCCCTTGGCGCCGTCGGCGATGCAGGTCTCGATGGCCGCGACCTGGCTTTCGTGGTCGCCGTCGACCTTGCCGGCATAGGTCTTCAATGTCAGGCCGAGTTCGGCAGCCTTGGCGGTCGCGCCTTCCTTCATCTTGACGAAGAACGGATTTGTGTCGGTCTTGGTGATCAGGCAGGCTCCTGTGCCTGCCGCCTGGACGGGCAGCGCCCCCATGGCGGCGAGAATGGAACCGGCGAGAAGCATCTTGCGGATCATTGGTTTTCCTCCCTGGCCGTTGGCAATAGTCCTCCCGTCCGCAGGCCGACCAGTTGCCTTGCAGATCGATGTCGGGCGTGCGGTTGCACGCATGTCCTGTGTTCCCCGTCAGTCCCGGGGCAGCATTTCACTGCGCGGCGTGCCGTTGACGGCTCCCGCCCTGGTTCCCCCTGTCAGGATCGACGCACGGGGTGAAAAGTTGAAGAACATGGGCAAGCTTGCCGCACCGAGCGCGCCGGCATCCTGTCCAAAGCTGCCGCGCTCGACTCTCGGAGCGCTGCGCGCCTCCGGTGCGCTTGCCTCCAGTGCCGCCTGAAGCCGGGTCAGCAATCGTGGCAGCATGCCGCCATCGACATCACAGTCGACCACGACCAGTGGAACATCCAGCAGGGCATGTCCGGCTCTGACTGTCGGTGTCAGGGCGTCAATACAGTCGTCCAGCCACTCTTCCACCTCAGGCCGGCTGCTGGCGATTGCCAGTTCGATATCCGAACGTGACGGGCGCAGGCCAGTGCCGGGTGCCAGGTGCCGCGCCAGAGCGCCGAGCGAGGCGCGGGTCAGGAGAATGTCCCAGGTGCCCTTCGGTCGCGGGGCACTGGCAAGTCCGCTCGGCAGCACCGGCATGACGGCGACGTCAGCCGCGTTGCCGCTGCGCCCGCGCACCACATCCCCATGCAGGATCAGCCCGCCGCCAATGGCCGGACCGATGAAGAGATAGAGAAAGTCATCCTCGTGCCGGCCGATGCCATAGAAGAGTTCGGCAACAGCGGCTGCCGTGCCATCGTTTTCGGCAAACACCGGCAGGTGTGTCGCCTCTTCCAGGGCTGCGGCGACATCCACCTCGTCCCAGGGCTTGAAGTTCTCTGCCGGCAGCCCGAGTTCACGCAGCCAGGCGCCAAGATTGAAGGGCTGAGCAAGACCGATGCCGGTGATACGCCGCCGCTCGGCCGGCGTCAGGAGTTCATGCAGGCTTTCGATGTCGCGCCGGATGATGTCGATGGCCTTCTCCGGCACCGGCAGGATCATGTCATGGGCACTTCGTCCGATGACCCTGCCGGCGAAGTCCACCAGAACGGTCTCGATGCCGGCACGGCCAAGACGGACACCGAAGCCGAAGGCGCCGCGCGGGGCCAGGCACAACATGGTGGCCGGTTGGCCGCGGCCACCGTCATGACGCTTGCCGATCTCCTCGATCAGTCCGTCGCGGGCCAGTTCCTGGATGATGGCACCAATGGCTGCGTTGGTGAGGTTGGCCGCGCGGGCAAGATCGGCCTTCGAGGCCTCGCCGGCGCGCCGCAGGATCTGCAACACGATCCGCTCGTTGTAGCGCCGCAGCTGGGCCGAATTGCTGCCTCGACCTGTCCCGGTCCCCGAGCTTCCAACAGGCTCTGTCCTGTGCATCCAGCGTCCTCCCCGCCAAGGCTGAACCAGCCGGCAGCACCGAATATTTATTGTTGGATTAATTAATAACGAGGCGACCAGCCGGTCAATCCGAAAACTGTTTTGCGGTGCGGCATTTCGACGGTGCAATGCGAAGGAAATTCTTGAAAACACGACGTCAGTTCCCGCCCGATGGGCGGAATCTGGCTGGGGATCTGGCCGAGATGCAGGTTTCAAAGGAGGCAGCCAGGGGTTGCGGATGTTCTTTCCGGTTTTTAATTCTGCCGGTCCTGCTGTGTCTTGTTGACAGGCCATGGTCGCAGGCATCAGCCTGCAACGGGACTACTATTTTTTGGCCAGGTGCCGTTACGTTGCGGGTTGACGCAAACGGAAGGGCCGATCAAAGCTGAAACCGATTGTTCTTGGCAAAGGGAACAACCATCTGCCTCCGGGCAGTTTGACGGGGAAGGACGTTCGGGGTGACCTGAATGAGGCGGGTGGAAATCCGTCGTCGTTGAACTGTCGGGTGGGGGCGGTGGAGCAACCACGGTGGAGACTGCCATGACGACTGCGGAGGAATTTGGCCCGGTGTTCCGGGCGCGTCCGGTACACGAATATCTGGAGGAGACTGTTCACGGCTACGGCAAATGCCGGGCTGTCGACTTCCTGGGCAAGACCTGGACCTATGCTGAAATCGGCGCATTGACGAACCGCACGGCGGCGGGTCTGCAGGCAATGGGCGTCACCAAGGGCACCAAGGTCGGGCTCTGCCTGCCCAATACGCCCTATTACACGATCTTCTATTTTGCGCTGCTCAAGATTGGCGCGACGGTGGTCAACTTCAATCCGCTCTATGTCGAGCGCGAGATTGCGTTCCAGACCCGTGATGCCGATGCGCGCATCATGGTGACGCTGGATCTCAAGGTGATCTATGACAAGGTCGAGGCCGTCCGCCGCGATGGCATGCTCGAAAAGATCATCGTCTGTCCCTTCACCGATATCCTGCCGCAGCCAAAGAAACTCCTGTTCTCGCTGTTCAAGGGCAAGGAGCGGGCGAAGGTTCCGGTCGATGCGGCCCATATCCCGTTTGCCTCCCTGCTGACGCGCGGCGGCAAGATCATGCCGGTCGATATTAACCCGCAGGAGGATATCGCTGTCCTTCAGTATACGGGTGGCACCACGGGCGTACCGAAGGGCGCCATGCTGACGCATGCCAACCTGTCGGCCAACATCGAGCAGATGAAGCTGGTTTTCCATGCCGCCGAGATGGGCAAGGAAAAGATGCTCAGTGTGCTGCCGTTCTTCCACGTCTTTGCCATGACGGTGGCGCAGAACCTTGCCGTGGTGCTTGGGGCGGAAATGGTGCTGATGCCGAGGTTCGAGCTGAAGATGCTGCTCGACACGATCAAGCGCACGCGGCCCACCCTGTTCCCGGGCGTGCCAACGATCTATACCGCAATCAACAACTCGCCGATGACGGCCAATTACGACCTGACCTGCATCAAGCTGTGCCTGTCGGGTGGTGCGCCGCTGCCCGTTGAGGTGAAGGAAAAATTCGAGAAGCTGACCCATTGCGTGCTGGTCGAGGGCTATGGCCTCACTGAATCCTCGCCGGTTGCCGCCGTCAATCCGCTTGATGACACGCGCCGCGCCGGCTCGATTGGCCGGGCTGTGAGCTGGACCACCATCGAGTTCCGTGCCCTCGACAATCGCTCGATACCGGTCGCGGACGGAGAAAAGGGCGAACTCTGCATCAAGGGTCCGCAGGTAATGAAGGGCTATTGGAAGCGGCCGGACGAAACCGGGCAGACCATCGAGGAGGGCTTCCTGCACACCGGTGATGTTGGCTACCGCGATCCCGATGGCTTCATCTATCTCGTTGACCGGATCAAGGACCTCATCCTTTGCTCGGGCTACAATGTCTATCCACGCATGATCGAGGAAGCGCTGTACCAGCACCCGGCAGTCGAGGAGACGATCGTGATCGCTGTTCCCGACGAGTATCGCGGACAGGCACCGAAGGCCTTCATCAAGGTCCGTGCGGGCCATTCCGTCTCGGTAGACGACATAAAGACCTTCCTGAAGGGACATTTGTCAGCCATCGAAATGCCGCGTGAGATCGAGTTCCGCGACGCGCTGCCCAAGACCATGGTCGGCAAGCTGTCCAAGAAGGAACTGGTCGAGGAGGAAGCTGCCAAGCGGGCCAAGGCACCAGCGGCCTGAACTCCCGCATCAGGCTGAATTGAACCTGCATAAAGCCCTCGTCCGTCGTAGCGGACGAGGGCTTTGTCATGCTGCGTGCCGGGTGGTGTCGGACTTGAGACGTCCGTCTTCCATGACAATGATTCGGTCGGCAAGATCGAGGATCCGGTTGTCATGGGTCACCATCAGGATGGTGGTGCCGGTGCTGCGGGCGCGTTGCAGGAACAGCTGCACGACGGCAAGGCCGCTGTCCTTGTCGAGCGCCGCTGTCGGCTCGTCGGCAAAGATCAACGGCGGGTTCGCAACCAGCGCGCGGGCGATGGCCACGCGCTGCTTCTGTCCGCCGGACAGGCGGGAGGGGAGGTAGTCGAGGCGCTCGCCGAGCCCGAGCTCAGTCAGCATCGCCCGCGACTTGCCCTCCCAGCCTGTCATCGCGGGCCGGCCATGCACTTCAAGCCCCATGCGGACGTTTTCAAGTGCGGTCAGGCTGTCGTGCAGATTGTGCGCCTGGAAGATGAAGCCAAGCTGGCGCCGGCTGGTAACGAGCGTTGTCTCGTTCGCTCCTGCCAGTTCCCGGCCCAAAAGGCGAATGCTACCGGATTGGACCGAGCGCAGGCATCCGGCCAAGGTCAGGAGGGTCGTCTTGCCGGAGCCGGACGCCCCCATGAGAATGACGAGTTCGCCGGGCTTCAGCGTCAGGTTGATGTCGAATAAAACCTGTTTCTGTGCCTCGCCCTCGCCGAACCAGTGACTGAGGCCTCGGACGTTGAGGACATCGGAGCAGGATTGCATGGTCATGCGTTTGATCCTCGCATCAGAACAGGTCGGCCGGATCGGCGGCATTGAGGCGCCGGGTGGCCAGCGCGCCCGAGAGGGCACAGGCGGCAATGGTGCCGATCAGCACCGCGCCGGCCCGCATCATGTTCATCTCGAGCGGTAATCCGGTTGCCTTCGAGACCACGGCGTAAAACCCGGTGGCGATGATGAGGCCTGGTACGAAGCCGAGCAGGGCCAGCAGGACGGCTTCTTCAAAGACGATGCCGAGGAAAAACCGGCGCGGATAGCCCATCGCCTTGAAGGTCGCATATTCCTTCAGGTGATCGGCGACGTCGGTCGACAACACCTGATAGACGATGATGATCCCGACCAGCATGCCGATGATGACGCCAAAGCCGAAGACGACGCCAACCGGGCGCTTTGTCGTCTGGTAGCTCTGGTCCTTGGCGATGGCGCTCGCGAGCGTCTCGACGCGGGTGTCTTCCGCCGGCAACACCTCTCGCAAGTCGGTAGCGACGCGCTCCGCCAGTGTCCCGTCCGTCTTGCGCAGCAGGATATGGTTCGGCGCGCCGGGACTTCTGGCGGGAAACAGCCGCATGAAGGTCTGGTCCGAGACGATCAGATAACCGTCTGCCTCGAAGCCACCACCGATCCGGAAGCCGCCGATCAGATCAAGCCTTCGTCCCGCAAGCTCCAGCGAGACCGGCGTTGTGAGCGAGGCATTGGCAAAGCGGGTCTTGTCCAGCGTTCGCGTGGCCATGTCGAGCAAGGCGGTATCGGGGACGGACAACGCCGGCAGCAGGTCATTCAGCTCTTGTGACCGGAATGGACGCGTTGCCGGATCTAAGCCGAACACCTGCAGGGAAATCGACTGCCCCGGCGCCAGATCCCAGTCCAGCTTGCCGACATACCAGGCGTGTCCACTCTCAATGTCAGGCCGTGCCAGAGCCTCGTAAAGTCGTTGGCGAGGAAGATAGCTGCCATCCGTCAAGGTGTTCGCATCAGCGGCTGTCAGGAAGATATCGGCATCCAGCAGGCGGTAGGGCATCCGGATTGTCTCCAGCAAGGCCCCGAAGAATCCGAGCTGCATGAAGACCAGAATGTTGGCGAAGGCCACGCCGCCAACGGCGGCGATCAGGCGCGTCCGGTTGTGCGTCAGCTGCAGCCAGCCGATCGGCAGCCGGCCCAGCAGGAGCGTCAGAACGCGCGCAATGATCGGCTTTCGCGCCGCCGTCATCATTGGCCACCTTCGGCGGTCTGTTTTCCAGACGATTGGCCAGGTGCGATCCGCGCTAGCGCCTGCAGTCCGATCAGGCGGCCGGCGAGGGCCGTGGATGGGCCGTCCAGCGTGATGTCGACTTCAATGACCCTTGCGTCGGTGTTGGCGGCTGGGTTCTTGTCGATGATGCTCTGGCGCTGCACCTGCAGTCCGATGCGTGACACTGTGCCTTGCAGCTCGTCCGAGAGGGCGGAGGACTGGAGCGTCGCTTTCGTACCCAGGACCACTGACGCGATGCTGGTTTCATAGATCTCCGCGCGGCCGATCATGTGGGACGTATCCGCCAGCTCCAGAATGCCGCTGCCGGAGGGTTTTTCGCCCGCACGGGCGTGGATGGCGATGATCGTGCCGTTGATCGGGGCACGAATGTAGGCTTGCTCCAGATCCTGCCGGCTGGCATCGAGCTGGCGTTCGGCCTGGTCGAGGTTGCTGAGCGCAAGCCGGATGTCGCCCTGTTCCAGCACCGAGGCGGGAAGTTCTTCTCCGGTGACATAGCGGGACAGGGTCGCACTGGCCGCCTCCACGCGCTGGCGCGCCTGGCTGGCCGTTGCCTCGGCCTGGTCCAATGCGGCCTTGGCGACGAAGGTGCGATTGAAGAGACTGCGGGTGCGCTCCAGTTCCTGATCGGCGACAAGCGCTGCCGCTTCCTCGCGGGCGAGTGCTGCTCGGGCCTCGCCGATGCTCGCCTGATTGCGGTCGCGCGCCAGATCAAGCTCGGCCTTGCGCACATTGACGATTGCTTCCGCCAGCCGGACGGCGTGTTGCAGCCGTCCCTCATTGTCGAGCCGGGCGAGAACGTCGCCGGCCTTGACCTGATCCCCGAGTTCCACGTCCAGCACGGCAATACGCGCGTCCGTCGAGCCGGATGGAAGGGCGAGGGTGCGGATCTCGCTGGCGGGCAACAGGGTGGCAAGACCAATGGCGGCATCCCGTGGCGCTGGCCGCTCCACGGTGGGGCTGGCTGCGGTGGGAACGTCCAGCAGCCGCTGCCGAGCCACATAGCCGCCAGCCGCCACCAGCCCGATCAGCGCAACGCCGACCGCCAGACGAGCCCAAAAGCGGCGACGTTGCGGTGTCTTTGCGGGGTACGAGGGCGCAGGCTGCGTGCTCGTGCCATGTGGCTGGCTGTCCATTGTGTTCCCTGCCGGTTCGGGACATCTTGAGGGGTATCTTTTTAATGACCCATGAGTCATTAATATCGTCATAACCGCGACGAGGCAACTGGCATGATCGATGACGCTGCGGCGGGGGCCGCGACACCGAAGCCGAGACAGCGCCGCAGGGAACAGCGGCCGGGCGAAATCATCGCCGCAGGTTTTGCGGAGTTCGCCGCGAATGGCTTTGAAGGCACACGGCTGGAGGACGTCGCGACGCGGGCCGGGGTCGTCAAGGGTACGATCTATCGCTACTTCGACAGCAAGGAGGCGCTGTTCGAAGCCGTCGTCCGCTCCCGCCTGACAAGCAATCTCGATGCGATCGGCATGGCGATTTCAAGCTACCCGGGCAGTACCACGGCCTTGCTGGAGCACATGATCGGCCAGCTCTATGATTTGGTGCTGAAGTCGGAGGCGCATGTGCTGATGCGTATCCTGATTGCGGAAGGGCCGCGCTTTCCCAAACTGACCGAATTCTATCACCGCGAGGTCATCAGCAAGGGTACGGCGCTGATCGGTGCTGTGGTCCGTCTGGGCGTGGAGCGCGGCGAGTTTCGCGATGGGCCGTTGGCCCGCCTGCCGATGGTGCTCTTTGCCCCAGGACTGATGGCGGCGATCTGGCAGCTGACCTTTGCGCGGCACCAACCCATTGATCTGGACGCGTTCAAGGCGGCCCATGTCGATCTGGTGCTGAATGGGTTGAGGCTCGCCGGCGACACGTGAGACAGGTGATGGCTGGCAGGGGTGGTCGAGTGGGCGTCCGCGCGCTATTCTTTCCGCAATGCAAAACAAGCCTGCGGCTTCTTCCCCCGTCGCCGGCTTTCCCCCAAAGCTTGAGGCCGCCTCCAGATGAACGACATGACGCCGAAGAAGTTCGGAATCGGAGCACCGATCCGGCGCAAGGAAGACGCGACCCTGATTACGGGCCAAGGTCGTTACACCGACGATTTCGCGCCGGAGGGCGTGCTGCAGGCTTTCGTGCTGCGCTCGGCCATGGCCCATGCCACGATCCAGTTGGACGGTCTTGAGGCGGCCCGCGCGGTTCCCGGCGTTGCCCTGGTGCTGACGGCGGAGGATCTCACTGGTCTGAAGCCGATGCCGACTAAGGCCGTGATGCGCCAGGTCGACGGCACGACGCACAAGGTGCCGGAGCGGCCGATCCTGTGCTCTGACACGGTCCGTCATGTGGGCGATGCCATCGCCTTCATCGTTGCCGACAGCGTCAACATCGCGAAATCCGCTGCAGAGCTGATCGAGGTGGACTACACGCCGCTGGACGTGGTGGTGGATATCGAGGCGGCGCTGCAAGAGGACGCGCCGCTGGTCTGGCCCGAGTTCGGCACCAACCGCGCCTTCACGCTCGGCCATGGCGATGCCGCAAAGACGGAAACTGCCTTTGCCTCGGCCGCACATGTGTCGCAGATCAAGCTGATCAATAACCGGCTTGTCGCTAACTACATGGAGCCGCGCGCCTGCGTTGCCGAGTTCGATCCGGCGAGCGGGCGCTACACGCTGACCGCCGGCACGCAAGGTGGCCACGGCATGCGCGACATTATCGCCCGCGACATCCTCGGCATCGAGCCCTCGCAGCTGCGCATCGTCACGCCCGAGGTCGGCGGTGGCTTCGGCACAAAGATGTTCGTCTACCGCGAATATCCGCTCTGCCTGTTTGCGGCCGAGAAACTGCGCCGGCCGGTCAAGTGGACCGGTGAGCGCATGGACCACTTCGTCACCGACGCCCATGGCCGCGACAACGTGACGACGGCGGAGCTGGCACTCGACGCAAACGGCAAGATCCTCGGCCTGCGCATCCATGTGCTGGCGGCGATGGGGGCCTATCTGCACCAGTTTGGGCCGTTCATTCCCTTCGTCGGCACGTCCATGTCGACCGGGCTCTACGACATCCCCGCGCTGCATGTGACGGCGACGGGCGTCTATGCGCATACGGTGCCGACCGATGCCTATCGCGGCGCCGGCCGCCCGGAGGCGGCCTATCTGATCGAGCGGCTGATTGAGCAGGCGGCTCTGGATCTGGGCCTTGCCTCCGACGAGATCCGCCGGCGCAACTTCATCCCGAAGGAGGCGCTGCCCTATCGCACGCCGACGGGCCGACTTTATGATACGGGCGATTTCACCGCCCACATGGACAAGGCGTTGCAGGTGGCGGACTGGGCCGGCTTTGCCGCGCGCAAGGCCGACAGCGCCGCCCGTGGCAAGTTCCGCGGCATCGGCATGTGCTGCTACATTGAGGCTTGCGCCTTCCCGGGCGGTGAGGAAGCCACCGTCGAGCTGAATGGCAACGGCACGGTGACGCTGCTGATCGGCACGCAGACCAACGGCCAGGGCCATGCCACCTCCTATGCCCAGGTCATCGCCGAGGAGCTTGGTCTCGACATGGACCGGATCGAGGTCATCCAGGGCGACACCGACCGGGTGCGCAAGGGCGGCGGCACAGGCGGCTCGCGCTCCATTCCGCTCGGGCTGCCCTCCGTTCTAAAGGCGTCGAAGAGCCTCGTGCAGAAGATCAAGGACCGGGCAGCCGAGAAGCTGGAGGCCGGGCCGGAGGATCTGGAACTGGTCGATGGCACCGTGCGGGTCGTCGGCACGGACCGGATGGTGACGCTGGCCGAGATCGCGGCCGGTGCGCCCGAGCCGCTTGCCGGTCAGGAAGAGGTCAAGCAGGTCGAGGCGACCTATCCGAACGGGACGCATGTCTGCGAGCTTGAGGTGGACCCGGAGACGGGCGACATCGCCATCACCAACTACACCATCGTTGACGATTTCGGCGTCACGGTGAACCCGATCCTGCTCGCCGGGCAGGTGATCGGCGGCACGGCCCAGGCCATCAGCCAGGCGCTCTGCGAGGAGACTGTCTACGATGCCGACGGTCAGTTGCTGACCGCCTCGCTGCTCGACTACCGGCTGATCCGCGCTGCCGACCTGCCGGACATCCATTTCGAGACCAACAACATTCCCTCCACCACCAATGCGCTGGGCATCAAGGGCGCGGGGGAGGCGGGCACCATCGGCGGCTGCGCCTCCGTAATGAACGCGCTGCAGATGGCGCTGCGCGAGGGCGCCGGCGTCCAACACATCGACATGCCAGCCACGCCGCAGAAGGTGTGGCAGGCGATCCAGGCAGCCCGGTAGTGGTCGTTGAAAATTTCGCCAGAAAGTGCTATCTGGTTGGGTGTGAAAGAGGAGAATTCTGATGCGCGGTCCGGACCCGATCAAGATCTGAAAGAAATTGCAGGCGCCTCTCCTCGAGGTTAGTCGTGTTCCTGTCTGTTTGCGGGACATCTCGTGGTGTGCGGCGCAAAGGCAGCGCTGAATATTCCAGTTCCATCACACCTAGTATTGTGCGCCCTAAAGTCGCGCAATCTTGCACTGTCTTGAAGATTTCGCGAATTGTCGCCTCGCGCCCATCGGCAGAGATCAGAATGAAGCTCTTGAGATGGATGCCATCTATCTGTGTCTTGAGCTTCTCAAGAAAGCCGTAAAAACACACCAACTGGCCGGTGAGATCGTTATTAACGTATGTAATTTTAGACACGTCTGATCGATAGATGTCAGTGTGACGCGCGTCGGTGATGTGGGGAATGAAGTCCTGAACACTCCGGACCTTGTCTACCACTGCCTTGATTGACGCGGACTGCGACTGGAACAGTTCCATGTCATAAGTGTTGAAGTCGATCTCGGCATAGAGCGCGCGGATATAGTTCCGGTTTTCGCGCCGTGTTGCCCGCCAGTCCTTGATCCAGTCGAACAGGCGTGTCGCGACCCATATGACGACCGAGACGCTTGCGGTTACCGCCGCTGCAGCAGGTATGGAGATGTTTTCCATCGCGCGGCTCCCCGTGACTCTTCCAGCATTTGCAGATCTATCATTAATTGCAAGGCCTTCACCTGACAACTTGATGACTGGCGGCGCAAGGAATTTTGCCCTTTTCCAGCCGTTCGTACTCCCGGCTTGACCTTGGCCGGGTAGCTTGCTTCAGTAAGCCTGCGACTCGTTCAATCCTGCCATCTCGCCGCCATGATTGCCGTCTTGAAATCGGTCTCATCGTGGCGGACTCTTGCCCTCCTTTCCTCCCCAAGAAGTGGCTCCCCAGCCGGCCACCTCCAGATCAAAGAGCTGGCGACAAGGACATGACCATGGCGTTGAAGGACGCAGGGACACCTCGAGATGACGGCGCTCCCACCCGGCCAGATGGCGAATTGCAGGATCGCCAGGAGGATACGATCCCGCCGCAGGCCGTCGACCGGACGGAGCACAAGCCGCTCCTCGGCATCGGCCTGAAGGTTGCCTCCACACTCGTTTTCTCGATCATGGTGGTTGCCCTCAAGATCGCAGCCGAGCGGGTGCCGATCGGACAGGTTGTGTTTGCGCGCAACTTCTTCGGCATTGTTCCGGTGCTGGTCATCCTGCTCTGGCGGCGCGAGCTGGTTTCAGCGATGCACACCCGCCAGCCGCTCGGGCATATCGGACGCGCGACGGTTGGCATGCTGGCCATGGCCTGCTCCTTCACCGCGCTGAAATACCTGCCGCTGCCCGACGCCACAGCGATCGGTTTTGCCTCGCCGCTGTTTACAGTCGTTCTGGCCTTCCTGTTCCTCGGCGAAACGGTCCGCGTCTATCGCTGGAGCGCGGTGGCCGTCGGCTTTGCCGGGATCATGATCATCCTGTCACCGCACATGGGCGGATTGCAGATCACCGAAGCGACCTGGTTCGGCGCCCTTGCGGCTGCCATCGGGGCGCTGTTCTCCGGCATGGCGATGATTTTCGTGCGCAAGTTGTGCGAGACCGAGCGCACCTCCACCATCGTCCTCTGGTTCTCGGCCAGCGCGTCGTTGATGGCTTTGCTGACGATCCCGGCTGGCTGGTTTGATCCTGCCTATGCCTGGGTGCTGCCGGATTGGGAAACCGCAGGGCTCCTGATCTTTGTCGGGCTTGCAGGAGGTGTTGGCCAGATCATCATGACGGAGTCCTACCGTTATGCCGACGCCTCGACGATTGCCCCGTTCGACTACGCCAACATGATCTGGGCGGTGCTGCTGGGCTGGATGTTCTTTGCCGAGGTTCCGGTCTGGCAGGTCATCGTCGGCGCGCTCATCGTGACCGCTGCCGGACTTTTTGTGATGTTCCGCGAGCGGCAGCTTGGCCGGGACGACACACGGGCGCGCAAGGCCGGAGGGCCAATGCGGCCTTGACGACCGAAGTATGCGGTTCGGCTGCGCAGTTCATCACTCGCAGCCGGATCTGATCTCAGAAGGCCTTGAAGGTGATGATGGTGCGCGTGTCGCGGATGCCATCGAGGCAGTGCAGCTTCTGGTTCACGAAGTGGCCGATGTCCTCGCCGTCTTCGATATAGACCTTCACCAGGAGGTCATAGTCGCCGCTGGTCGAGTAGATTTCCGAGGCAATCTCGGCGTCGGCAATTGCGTTCGCCACCTTGTAGGTGTCGCCCAGGTTGCACTTGATCATGATGAAAAACGGCTTCATGGCGGCTCCTCGCGGGGCAGCGTCCGGATGCTACCCTGTGACAGGTGGAATGGCCGATTGGTGCGGCTGCGTCAACACATGCCATCGCCTCTTGCAATGCGCCGCCGCTCTTGTTAGCTGTCTTCCTGTCTCATGGGGGTGCCCGAATTCCGGGCTGAGAGGCATCGTGCCAACTCCTTGAACCTGATCCGGGTCGTGCCGGCGGAGGGATTTGGGATGATACGCCTGCTGTATTCGGGCGCGCCTTTGATGCGCTGCCAGATGATATCCTCGACATTGCTGCTGCCGTTCGCTGAGCATTTGCTCGCCTCCCATCTGTTTGGAGAGGCGGCATGAGCAGTTCGATTGATCACTCCCGTGAGGCGCTGGCGGACGCCATGGCTGGTGTCCTGGAGCGGCTGCGTCAGCGGGCTCCACGTGTCCACTGCCTGACCAACGCCGTTGCCCAGGCCTTCACCGCCAATGTGCTACTGGCACTCGGGGCCATCCCTTCGATGACGCTGGCGGCCGAGGAAGTCCCCGCCTTTGCGGCAAGTGCCGACGCCCTGCTGCTCAATCTGGGCACGCTGGATGACACCCGACGCACCGCCTTTGCGCTCGGGCTGGAGGTCGCCGAGCGGGACGGCAAGCCCTGGGTGCTCGATCCAGTCTTCGTTGACCGCTCGCCGCCCCGTCTGGCGCTGGCCAAGGATCTGCTTTTGCGGACCCCAACGCTGCTCAAGGTCAACGCAGGCGAACTTGCCGCGCTGGGCGGGGCGGATCGGCTGGGTGCCAGTTCCTATGCGGTGACAGGGGCCGTCGACGTCGTGTCCTGCGGCGGCCGCCAGCTCCGTCTTGCCAATGGCGATCCGATGATGGGCCGCGTGACGGCCACGGGCTGCGCGGCTGGTGCCGTGCTGGGCGCCTGTCTGGCGGTGGAACCTGATCCGCTGCTGGCCGCCGCGAGTGGTCTCAGCTTTGTGGCGATTGCAGGGGAACTGGCCGCGCGTGAGGCGAGGGGGCCGGGCAGTTTCGTGCCCGCGTTTCTCGATGCACTCCATGGCCTCGACGCCAGAACCCTCACAGACCAGCTGCGGCTCGCCTGACCGACCTCATCCTGTCTCCTTAAACCCGGGGTATCCCAATGACAGCAATTGCCTTGACCATTGCGGGCTCGGATTCCGGCGGCGGTGCCGGCATTCAGGCCGATCTCAAGACCTTCTCTGCGCTCGGCGTCTACGGCGCCAGCGTACTAACCGCGTTGACGGCGCAGAACACCCACGGTGTCACTGCGATCCACGATGTGCCGCCGCAGTTCGTCCGCGCGCAGATGGATGCGGTGCTGGGGGATCTGTCGGTCGATGCGATCAAGATCGGCATGCTGTCCCGTCCGGACGTGATCCTTGCCGTTGCGGCCGGGCTTGATGCCCATGCGCCGCGCCCGGTGGTTCTCGACCCCGTGATGGTGGCGGCCTCTGGCGATCCGCTGCTGGTGCCTGAGGCTGTGCAGGTGATCATCGCGGAGTTGCTGCCACGGGCGTCGCTCATCACGCCCAATCTTCCCGAGGCCGCGCGCATGCTCGGCGTTCCCACCGCCATCGGCCGCGATGACATGCGGATCCAGGCTGGTGCACTGCTCGGCCTTGGTGCCCGTGCGGTGCTGCTCAAGGGCGGCCATGGCGAAGGACCGGAGAGCGAGGACCTGCTGCTGACCGCTGAGGGGAGCGAGAATTGGTTTTCGGCGCCGCGCCACACCACCCGCAACACCCACGGCACGGGCTGCACCCTGTCGTCGGCCATCACGGCAGGACTGGCACGCGGGCTCGCACTGCCGGACGCAGTGGCGGCTGCCAAGGCCTATGTGACCGCGGCCATTCGGGCCGCCGATCATCTTGCAATTGGCACCGGACATGGACCGGTGCACCATTTCCACGCCGTCTGGGAGGCCGCTGAATGACCCGCGATCTGACACTGTCCCGCCGCAAGGCGCTCGGCCTTGGTCTGGCCGGTGCCGCCAGCACGTTGGCTGCGCCCGCGTTGGCAAAAGGACTTGCGACCATCGAATGGAAGATGGTGACCTCCTGGCAGAAGAACCTGCCAGGACCGGGCGTGACGGCACAGCGCATCTGCGACCAGATCGGCAAGCTCTCGGGTGGCCGCATGCGGGTGCAACTGGCGGCCGCCGGTGAACTGGTTCCAGCGCTCGGCGTGCTCGACGCTGTCTCGTCCGGCACGGCGCAGATGGGGCACACCGCATCGTTCTTCTGGCAAGGCAAGATGCCGGCCGCCGTGTTTTTCACCGCAATCCCCTTTGGTCTGACACCGCTCGAACACATGACCTGGATCGAACAGGGGGGCGGTCAGGCGCTGTGGGATGAACTTTACGCGCCCTTTGGCGTCAAGCCGGTGATGGCCGGCAACACCGGCGTGCAGATGGGCGGCTGGTTCAAGCGCGAGATCACGTCGCTGGATGATCTGGCGGGCCTCAAGATCCGCATGCCGGGGCTGGGAGGCGAGGTGCTGCGGCGTCTGGGCGCAACGCCGGTTGCCCTGCCTCCGGGAGAAATCTTCCAGGCGCTGCAGTCCGGCGTGATTGATGCGACCGAATTTCTGGGGCCCTGGAGCGACAAGGCGATGGGCTTCCAGAAAGTGGCAAAATACTATTATGCGCCGGGTTTCCACGAGCCGAACGGAACGGGCGAAGCCCTGTTCAACAAGGTCGCCCTTGACGGCTTGCCGGACGACCTGCGGGCCATCGTGCTTGAGGCCTGCCGGGCAGAGAACGCGCTGGCTTTGACCGAGAGCGAATGGATGAACGCGGGGGCGCTCGCTTCCCTGCAGGCGGACGATGGCGTTGACGTGCGCTTCTATCCCGACGATGTCCTTGCGGGTCTGCGCAAGGAGAGTGCGGCGGTTCTGGCCGATTTCGCGGCACGGGATGCCCTGTCGGGGCGGATCCTTGATAGCTACACTGCGGCGATTGCGCGGCTGGCCCCGTGGAGCCGCGTCTCCGTCCAGCGGTTTCTGAGCGCGCGCGATGGAGCCTGACCAGCACCCGTAAAGGCCCGACAGGACTTGTGACCCGCTCACGGCTTTTCGGGTGGCGGGGTGCTGGGTGCATTCCGCTTGCCCCGAATCGTCCTGGTCAATGCGGTGGCAGGGTTCTGGCAGGGTTCTGGCCGGAACCGGGTGCCGTCTCCCGTCGGAAAGCGGGATACTCCCTGTTTCCGGGCGGACTTCGCCAAGGGCGGGCGCCCCCCCATCGACCAGGGATTGCTGCCCGACCTGTTGCAGTTCAGCAACGCAAGTGACGAAAATATGTCCGTTCTGTGGAGCTGCGAATTTGCTCAAAAATTAGGCAAGGTGCGAGTTGAGAGTCTGGGCGTTGCAGGAAACAGGGTGAAGCAGAAGAAAACGACGTTATCGGCAGGGGTGACGTTGGGGAATGCGGTTAAGTTCCCGTCATTTTTGCGCTGCAACATGACTAGGCCTGCCCGCGCACTGCTGATTTTGGCAATTGCACTTGTCTCGTGTTTTACTGATCCTCCTTGCAATCGTGAAAGCTAGGCAGAGCGGACACGAATGTTTTTGGGAGGGAACTTGAATATGAACCGTGCACTCAAGGCTGCTGCTCTGTGCGGCTCGGCGCTGAGCCTGATCGCGGTGGCCGGACAGGCCCAGGCGGGCGGCTTCGCGCTGCGGGAGCAGAGCGCTTACTACCAGGGCATGTCTTTCGCCGGCAACGGCACCACCGGCCCGAGCATCTCGTCGATGTTCTGGAACCCGGCGACGATCACCGGCGCAGGCGAGGGGATCACCTTCGAATCCCACAACTCGTTCATCGTGCCGAGCGCGGATCTGGATGCGACCTTCACCAAGGGGTCTATTCCGTGGATCGGTTCGGGTTCTGGCAAAACCGGCGACATCGGCTCCGATGCCTGGATTCCGGCCAGCTACAATGCCTACAAGGTCAATGATGACCTGTTCGTCGGCATGTCGATCACCGCACCGTTCGGTCTGGCGACCAAGCCGAGCCCGGACTGGTCCGGCAAGTGGTACAACCGCTCGTCGGAAGTGTTCTCGGTCAATTTCACCCCAACCGTCGGCTACCGCATCAACGACATGATCTCGGTCGGCGCCGGCCTCCAGATCCAGTATCTGCAGGTTCGCCTGAAATCGGCTTTCCCGCTGTCTTCGACGGCGCAGACGGCCGAAGTGAAGGGCAGCGATATCGGATTTGGCGTGACGGCGGGTGTAACGGTCAAGCCGATGGAGGGCACCGAGTTCGGCCTCGGCTTCCGTTCGGCTGTGTCGCACGAGCTTGACGGCAAATACATCCAGCCGGCCGGCGTGGCGCTTCCCTCCGGCACGCCGTTCCCGGCGATGACCACAGGCATCACTGCGTCGACGATGACCCCTGAAATGGTCACCTTCTCTGTCAAGCAGCGGGTGTCGGATGCGTTCCGGGTTGCCGGCACCGTCGAGTGGACCAACTGGAGCCGTCTTGGCACCATTCACACCAAGCCGAAGTCTGGCACCACGGCAACGCCGGATCTCAAGTTTAACTACAATGACGGTTGGTTCTTTGCCGTTGGCGGCGAGTACGACTACAATGAAAAGCTGACGTTGCGCGCCGGCCTTGCCTATGAACTGTCCCCGATCGACGACAAGATCCGTTCAGCTCGCCTGCCAGACAACAACCGTTACTGGCTTTCGGCCGGTCTGAGCTACAAGGTCATGGAAAACATGTCCCTGGATCTCGGCTACACGCACATCATTCCGGAGAAGACCAAGATCGACATCGGCCCCGGGCATCAGGACTACAACCCGGGCGTTGGTCGCCTGACCGCGAATGTCGATGCAAATGTCAACATCTTTACGGCAGCCTTCCGCTATCGCTGGGGTGGCAAGCTCTGACATGTCTGCTCTGAAGTAAAAGAAAGCCGGCGCATCGCGTCGGCTTTCAGACTGCTGACAAACCCTCTTTGGTCATCCCGGACGCAGCGAAGCGAAGATCCGGGACCGGAGTGCCAAGGTCTCTCCGGTCCCGGCTCAGCGCTACGCTTGGCCGGGATGACGGCAGTGGGGTCGAGGTTTGTCATCAAGCTCAAAGCCGGCGCATCGCGTCGGCTTTTTTTGTTGTCTGCGGTGTCATGAAGGCCATGGTGGCGTTAAGCATGCTGTCATAAAGCGCCGTTTCTTTTCAGGGATTTAGTCAATCGGGCCGACGGAAACCGCCGCATTCCGCTCTCTGTCATATTCCTGATACCTGAATCGCGTCTAAGAGCCTCGTCCTTGACGTGGAGTGCGGACGATGACAGCGCGACCGGAAGCGCGGCACTATCGGGCTTTGTTCATTTCCGATGTTCATCTCGGAACCCGCGGCTGCCAGGCTGACCTCTTACTTGATTTCCTCAAGTACAATGATGCCGAGACCGTCTATCTGGTTGGGGACATCGTTGATGGCTGGCGCCTGAAGCGCGCCTGGTATTGGCCGCAGGCGCATAATGACGTGATCCAGAAGATCCTGCGCAAGGCCCGCAAGGGTGCGCGGATTTTCTATATCCCCGGCAATCACGATGAGTTCCTGCGCGACTTCCTTGGCACGCATTTCGGCGGCGTCGAGGTCGCCGACAGCGTGGTTCATACCGCTGCGGACGGGCGCGAATATCTTGTCATCCATGGCGACCAGTTCGACGTCGTCATCCGCCACGCGAAGTGGCTCGCCTTTTTCGGGGATAAGGCCTATGTCGCCGCGCTTGGCCTGAATACGACGCTGAATTTCATGCGTCGCCGGCTTGGCCTCACCTATTGGTCGCTGTCGGCCTGGGCGAAGCTGAAGGTCAAGAATGCGGTCAGCTTCATTGGTCGTTTTGAAGAAGCCCTGTCGGATGAAGCCAGGCGCCAGGGGACCCATGGCGTGATCTGCGGGCACATTCACCATGCGGCGAGCCACATGACCCATGGCATCCACTATATCAATACCGGTGACTGGGTTGAGAGCTGCACGGCCGTTGCCGAGCATCATGACGGGACCTTCGAGGTGATCCGATGGGTGGAACACGCGAAGCTGGAAACCTCGGACGAGGCGGCCCAGGAGCAGCCCGTCGCGGCATGACCTCCGTTCTCATCGTGACGGATGCCTGGCATCCGCAAATCAATGGTGTGGTCCGCTCGCTCGAACGCACAGCCGAAGAGCTGCAGCGGATGGGCGTGCGTGTCGAGTTTCTGACGCCGCAATTGTTCCGTACGCTGCCGTGCCCGACTTACCCGGAAATTCGCCTATCGTTGACGACACCGGGGCGGGTTCGGTCGCTGATGCGCAAGTTCAATTGCGATCATCTCCACATCGCCACGGAGGGGCCGCTTGGCATTCTTGCCCGTCGTGCCGCGTTAAAGACCGGGCAAATCTTCACGACGAGCTACCACACCCGGTTTCCCGAGTATCTCTCTGCGCGCCTGCCTGTGCCTCTTGACTGGACTTATGGTTGGCTGCGCCGGTTCCACAATGCCGGGCAGGGGTGCATGGTAGCGACCCGATCGCTGGACGACGATCTGACTGCGAGGGGCTTCACCAACCTGATGCGCTGGTCGCGCGGGGTTGATGATGCCGTGTTCCGGCCCTTCGAAGGCAATGTCCTGCCGGAGGATTTGCCGCGGCCGATCTTCATGAATGTCGGGCGCGTTGCGGTCGAGAAGAATATCACCGCGTTCCTGGATCTGGATCTTCCGGGCAGCAAGGTCGTGGTCGGCGAGGGGCCGCAGCTGGAACCGTTGCGCAAGGCCTATCCGGATGTGCTGTTTACCGGCGCCAAGGTTGGTGAGGATCTGGCTCGCCACTATGCTGCAGCCGATGTTTTCGTCTTTCCGTCGCTGACGGATACCTTCGGCAATGTCCTGCTTGAGGCGCTGGCCTGCGGTGTCCCTGTCGCAGCCTATCCCGTGATGGGCCCGCTGGATGTGATCGGTGAGAGCGGGGCAGGGGTTCTCTCGCACGACCTGCGCGAGGCGGCCCTTGCAGCCCTTGATATTCCACGGGATTACTGCCGCCAGGTGGCGCAGGGCTACTCCTGGGCCAACAGTTCTCGCCAGTTTCTCGAGAACGCCGAACTGGCCCATGCAAGGCAGATCGCTGGGCACAGCTCTGCAGCGGATACATCGGCTGCAGCTGAATAGCACCGGGCCGCTTGTGAAGGGGGCACCTTGCTGCTACCGCTGAACAGCGCAACGGAGACCCCTCAGATGTTGGACCTGCCGAGCTACGAGACTGTGCTTGCGGCCCGTGACCGGCTTGCAGGCCACGCGGTTGTGACCCCGCTGTTGCGGTTCCCTGTGCTTGATGCGGCGGCGGGGCGTCCTGTTCTGGTGAAGCCTGAAGTTCTGCAGCGCACCGGATCCTTCAAGTTTCGCGGTGCTTTCAATCGTCTGTCGATGATCCCTTTCGATCAGCGGTCGTCCGGTGTTGTGGCTTGTTCCTCAGGCAATCATGCGCAAGGCGTTGCAGAAGCCGCCCGCATCCTTGGGCTTGCGGCGACGATTGTGATGCCTGACGACGCACCGTCCATCAAACTGCAGCGGACGCGGGACTATGGCGCACAGGTGATCACCTATCGCCGGGGTGTGGATGACCGGGATGCGATTGCCTCGGACATCTGCGAACGGACCGGGGCCACGTTCGTGCATCCCTACAATGATGCCGGCGTCATTTCCGGGCAGGGAACCGTCGGTCTCGAGATCGGTGCGCAGGCGAGGGCGCTGGGGTTGGTGCCGGACGTGGTCGTGGCCTGCACAGGCGGCGGCGGGTTGACCAGTGGCATGGCGCTTGGCCTGGCGGCCGATGCGCCCGGCGCTCTGGTCTGCACCAGTGAACCAGCCGGATTTGATGACTATGCCCGCTCCCTGGAGAGCGGCACCCGACAGGCAAATGCGGCTGCGAGCGGCTCGATCTGCGATGCCATCCTGACGGGTGAGCCCGGCGAGACAGCTTTCGGCATCCTGATGCAACATAAGGCGCGCGGCCTGGTCGTCAGCGACGCCGAGGCGCTTGCTGCTGTCGCCTTTGCGTTTCGCGAACTGAAGCTGGTCGTGGAGCCTGGCGGTGCCGTAGCCCTTGCTGCGGTTCTCTTCGGCAAGGTGCCTTCCGGTTCCGGGCCGGTTGCCATTGTCCTGTCCGGAGGCAATGTGGACCCGGCGATGATGCAGCGCGCACTTGCCGCTTAAACGTCTGCGAATGAAACTGGATCGGGTATCAGCACCCCGTCGTCGCCGTAGATCTCTATCTCTTTTGCCGGGCAAATGCGGGAGAGACGGTTTCCGCCTGGGCTGGAACTACCCTAGACAGCGGCCATGCGCCGGCCTGTGCGGAAGCGAAGGATCTCGTCGGGGATCGTCCGGTTGCTGCGCTCGAACCACTGGCACCGGGCCTCCAGAAAGCGACGGAAAGTCTTGTGGTCGATCCCCGTATCGCGCATCAGGTTTGTAACGGCGCTGTCGGCGTCCGACTTGATGATCTTGGCCACCGTCGTCTCGGGGACATGGGTCTTGCGGGCAATCAGCCAGAAACAGGCGTCGATACGGTTCTGCTCGATCAGCGTCAGCAGAATGGAATCGAACGACAGTTCTCCCGATGCGATCTGAACATGCGCCTCATGGCAGGAGATCGACTTGCCATCGATGCTGAAGTCGACGGCCTTGTCGTCGGACTTTGCGGTCCGGGCCAGGCGCTCCAGGTCATCCTCCTTCATGGCCTTGGCGAGGGCGGGCGGGATCAGCGGGCAATTGGCGTCGAGGATGGTCTGGAGGTCGCTGCGAAAGACATCGTCCTGAAGGGCCCGCTGGGCAATGCCGCCGAGGACGGGCTGTTCGACATTTGCAAAGATCAGCAGGGCCAGAAGTCCACGCGCCGAGAATGTTACCGACAGATTGCGCAACAGGATGTAGGTGACGCCGCGGCCGGCCTTCGCGATCATCGTATCAACGATGTCTTCTGGCAGATGCATGCGCCGGGCAATAGCCGCCCGGTGGCGGTCGGAACGGTTGCGAACAATGTCGCGTAAGGCATTTGCGCTGATGGTTGGCGAGAATTCGAGGACAGGTTCGCTGAGCTCGAAGTCCTCCTGCGCGAGACGGTCGGCCAGTGCAGATGTTATTCTCTGTGTCTTGGCCAGCCGGACCACCAGATCAAAGCGGGTTGGCCGGTCGAGCTGGTGAAACACATCCAGGACCAATGCTGAGAACAATTCCCGCTCCATCGCGGACGGGTCCGGCGTCGATGGATTGGCAAACTCCGAGCCAAGCGTCCGGATCAGCTCTGATCTGGCCGAGGTATCCTTGTTTCTCGCGAGCTGTTCCAGGCTTTGCAGTAGCATTTTGTTGTGATGCTTTGTCTTCGCGGTCGAAGTCACTCGCCGCCTTTTCTTTCTCTTCGTAGTGTTACGGATAAGAGTGAATTAAACGTTGTTTTCTTTCAAATCCAAAACGCTATTGCATCAAAGGCAATAGAAGTCGAAGGGTCTCAACTACACTCCGCATTTGCTCGCATGTCGCGGGTGTCAGTTGTTTCGCAACATGGCCTGCCGCGTTTCCAGGGAGTGTGGTGGAGGAAAAAGCTGCAGGATCTATATTTAGCCACCTCAGGTCTGTGGATGTTTACGTTACATTAGAACAGAGCCGCCATGGTCGCGGCAGAACCTGGCTGGACGGATGCCGGGTCTGCCTGCCTTTGACCGCCCAACGACCACATGGAGGGGAAATGTCCTGTCTGCAGATTGCGGACCGGCTGAAGTTTTTTCAGCTCGATCCGGCCGAGATCGCTCTGGCACGCGATGCCTGGAGATTGATCGAACCGGCTCTTCCCGGGATCCTTGAAGGATTTTATCGCCATGTTGGCCGGGTTCCGGCCCTCGCCGCGATTGTGGGGGGACGGCAGTCACACCTGATCACGGCCCAGACCCGGCATTGGCAGCAGCTGTTCTGCAGCGGATTCGACAATGCCTACCAGGAAAGCGCCTTGCGCATCGGACGCGCGCATGTGCGCATCGGTCTTGAGCCCAGCTGGTACATTGGTGGCTATGGCTACGTGCTGGCGCAATTGACCGATGTGATTGGCCGCAAGCATCGCTTTTCGGGACAGCGGACAGCGCGACTGATCGGATTGGTGAGCCGGATCGTCCTGCTCGACATGGACATTGCCGTTTCAACCTATGGCGAAGCGATGGTGGAGCAGGCCGAGCAGCGCGAGCAACGGGTTCGCGATGCGGTCCAAGGCTTCGAGGAGCAGCTTCGCTCAGCTCTTGGCGGCCTTGCGGCTGCCTCACAGGCGCTTGAGACCACGGCGGATCACCTCTCTGGTGCCGCAAGTGATGCCGGCGCGCGGGTCGGCACCATGGAACTGTCAGCGGCCAATACCTCGCGTGGCATTCACTCCAGCGCGGCTGCGACCGAACAAATGTCGGCTTCGATCCACGAGATCAGCCGCCAGGCCAGCATGTCGCGTGACATCTCCAACGGTGCCGTGGAGAATGCGCGGCGGACCAATCAGTCCGTCCAGAGCCTGTCGGCGGCGGCCGAGCGGGTTGGCTCCGTCATCGAGCTGATCTCGGAAATCGCCGGTCAGACCAATCTCCTGGCACTGAACGCAACCATCGAGGCAGCACGGGCGGGAGAAATGGGACGCGGATTTGCTGTCGTCGCGGCGGAGGTCAAGGATCTCGCCAGCCAGACCACCCGGGCAACCGAGGAGATCACCGGTCAGGTCGCAGCAATCCAGGCGGCCACCCGTCAGGCTGTCGTGGACATCAACGGGATTTCCGAAACCATCGAAACGATTGCTGGCATTGCAGCCGAAATCTCTGCAGCCGTCGAACAGCAGATGGAAGCCACCACCGAAATCTCGCGCAACGTCCAGACGGCTGCGGCCGGAACGGCGACCATGAGCGACGAACTGACCGCCGTTCATGGCATGGTCCAGGGGACGCAGGACACTGCCGATAGCATTTCTCAGATGTCCGGGCAGTTGCGGTCTCAGTCGTCAGGGCTTGGCGAAAGTGCAAGCATCTTCTTCGCTCATGTGCTGGGTGACAGGAAGAGCGCCTGACAGAAACGAAAAAACCCCGGCAAGCCGGGGTTTCAGACTGCTGACAAACCCTCTATCGTCAGCCCGGACGCAGCGAAGCGGAGATCCGGGACCGGAGAGCCAAGGTCTCTCGGGGTTAACTCATTGAAATATAGAGGCCTCGACTCTCCGGTCCCGGCTCGGCGCTACGCTGGGCCGGGATGACTTCGGTGAGGTTGAGGTTTGTCATCAAGCTCAAACCCCGGCAAGCCGGGGTTTTTTATTGATTTGTCTGGTCTCAGCTGAAAAGCGCCTGACGTTCGTTTTCTGACAACATTGCCAGCGGGTCGGCATCGTCGATTTCCGCCAGGACTTCCTCTTCTTCCCAGGCCGCGTCCGCCGAGGCTTCTGCGACTGGATCACTTTCCATGTCACTTTTGGAAATACTATCGAACAGGGCTGCGATGCTGTCCGCGTCCATGAGGTCGTCGGCCGCGCCCTCCATCTCATCGTCTTCGGAGGCGAAGTCGTCATCCGACGCATCGAAGATCGCATCGATGGTGGCCGCGTCGAGCTGCTTGTCAGACGCCTGAACATCGGCCACTGGGCGGATTGTCGCAGTGCTGCTGGTACCTGCGTCCTTGCGGCTGAACTCCATGTCGAAGTCTTCGCTGTCGGCGGCAGATCCGGGCGACATGAACATCATGCTGTCGACATCGGTCTGGTTGACGCCCTTACCTTCGAGCTGCGGCCCGTTCAGCAGATGCGCATCCGGACGGCTGTCCACCGGGCCGGCCGTGTCTTCGGCTTTCATTTCCGAGATGCCCCAGATGCCGATCATCAGGTTGATCCGGCTCTCCAGATAACGCATCACATGCACCACCTTCTGGGTCCGCTGGCCGGTCAGGTCCTGGAAGGAGCAAGCCATGAAGATTTCGGTCGCCTTGGCGTCGATCTCGTCGCAGACTGCGTCGTCGGCGCCCTTTTCGCGCAGGATCCAGGCCTGTTCCTGGATGCGCTCGGCCGCAGCCAGGATGTCCTGGGTCGCCCGTTCGGTCTGCGTGACGATGGCATCCAGCTCGCTGGACGTGTTGGTAAAGCGGTTGCCGTCATCCTCTTCCAGCTTGATGTTGGCAATCTCGCGCTTTGTGCGCTCGATTGCTTCCTGCATGTCTGCAAGGTCAAGCTTGATGCGGTTGAGATCGGGTACCGTCCGTTCGCGGTGCATCACCCGTTCCAGACGACCGATGGCGTCGAGAATGGTGTTGGTCTCCGAACTGCGATGGCGACGCAGATATTCGGCAAGGAAGCGGCGGCCGCGGTCAGACTCTGTCAGTGTCTGCTCGAGGACGGTGTATTCGGTTTCCTGGATCAGGACTGGCGGTTCGATTGCTGCCATCGTAAAGGTCTCGATGTCCTCTTCGCCGCGCTGCCCCTGATTCGAGGCAAACGCCGATACTCAGGGCAAAGTTAGGCCGCAACAGTTAACATCTCTTTAGGCCCGAAACTCTGGGTCAAGGCTCATGGCAAAATTTCAAGTCGGCTTGTCTACCCGTGTCAGTGGTCTCTTCTGGGTTCACTTCATCGGGTCAGGGCTTTTTCTGCCCTTCTTTCCGCTGCTCCTCAGCAATCGCTCGCTTTCCGTTTCGGAAATTGCCACTGCCCTGGCGCTGGCGACTTTCGCGCGTATCCTTGCGGCGCCCTTGCTGACTTCGCTGTCAGACAAGACCGGACGTCGAAGACTGTCGATCTTCATCTATTCCTGGGCAGGCGTTGGTTTCCTGGTGCTGTTTGCGGCAACCGACAGCTACATCGCAACGCTGGTTGCGGTGGCTGGCCTGATGATCTTCTGGGCTCCGATCATCCCGCTTGCCGATGCCTATGCGCTGGATGTTGTGCGGCAAAGGGGCGGGCAATATGGCCGGATGCGATTGTGGGGCTCAGTAGCCTTCATTGCCGGGAACCTTGCCGGCGGCTGGCTGATCTCCTTCGCGACCGACCTTCCCTATCTTGGCGGCATCCTCCTGTCGCTGCTGGCCACGGCAGTCGTCGCCATCACTTTGCCCCCTGCGACACGGCGCGTGACCGGCGAACAGCAGGCCGACGACGTGCGGCCGGTGGTGTTTCGCCAGATCTGGTTCCTGGCACTGCTGGGCGCCATTGGCCTCATCCAGGCGAGCCACGCCGGCTACTATGCCTTTGCCACCATCTTCTGGCGGGCCTCCGGTGTTCCCGACACGGCCATCGGCCTGATCTGGTCAATCGGCGTTATCACTGAGATCGCGCTGTTTCTCTATGCCAGCCGTCTGCCGGCCTGGTTCACGCCGTTGCGGCTGATCCTGATCGGCGGATTGGCCGGCGTCCTGCGCTGGCTTCTGTTTGCGGAAGCGACCAGCCCGGCGTTCATTGTTCTGTTGCAGGGGCTGCATGGCCTGAGTTTCGGGGCGGTGCATCTGGGCACCGTCAGTCTGCTCGGGCGCATTGTGCCGTCCCGCTGGTCAGCCACCGGCCAAAGCCTTATGGCAACGTCGATTGGCCTGCTCAATGCCCTGGCGACCTGGGGCAGCGGTCTGCTCTATGCCCAGGCGCCGGCGCATGCCTTCTGGGCAATGTCCGGTCTGTCTTTGCTTGGTGTGGTTGCCCTGCTGGTGCTGGCCGGACGGGTGACCCGCGAAGTTTCAGCCGTATCCGAACCTGCGGATCGCTAGCCCCAGAGAGAGGGCTGCGGCGGGATCAGAGTGCTGCCCTGAAACTCAAGGCCGCCTGGACGGTCATTGGACAACAGCAGCGGGCCGTCCAGATCAACGTAATCGGCTTCCTGGGCAATGAGGACAGCGGGTGCCATGGCGAGGGACGTGCCGAGCATGCAGCCGACCATTACCTTGAAGCCAAGCGTGCGTGCGTCGCTGTAGAGCGCCAGCGCCTCTGTCAGGCCGCCGGCCTTGTCCAGCTTGATGTTGACGGCATCGTACCGCATCCGCAGGGCCGGTAGATCCGCCCGCGTGTGCAGGCTCTCATCGGCGCAGACCGGCACCGGCCTGGCCAGGTGCCCGAGCGCGGCGTCCTGTGCTGCGGGCAGCGGCTGCTCGATCAGTTCCACACCAGCTTCTGCGCAGGCGGCCATGTTCTCGCCGTAGCAATCTTCGGTCCACGCCTCATTGGCATCGACCACCAGGCGGGCGTTTGGCGCCGCTGCCCGGACTGCCGCGATCCGGGCAGCATCGCCCGGGCCTGCCAGCTTCACTTTCAAGAGCGGCCTGTCTGCTGCCTTCAGAGCGGCCGCTGCCATGCTGTCAGGCGTACCGACGCTCAATGTGAAGCAAGTGGTCAACGGCTTCAGAGGCCCAACTCCGGCCAGGTCCGCTGCCCGGCGGCCGCTGCGCTTGGCCTCGAGGTCCCACAACGCGCAGTCAATGGCATTGCGCGCAGCGCCAGCCTGCAGCGTTGCGGCAAGGCTGTGCCGGTCGAGGCGACCACCCAGTTCCTCGACTGTCGCCCGGATTGCCGCCATCACGCTGTCGATGCTTTCGCCATAGCGAGGGTAGGGCACGCATTCACCTCGGCCGGTATGGGCACCGTCGCTTATGGAGACAACCACCACATCCGCATGGGTGCGGCTGCCCCGCGAGATCGCAAAGCCGCCGGCAATCTCGAAGCGTTCATGTGCAATATCAAGACGCAGCATCATGGCGCTCCGAACTCGGATGCGAGGCGGTCAATCACCGGCATCATGCCGTAGCGAACAGGATCGGTGGCCGGCAGGGCGTATTTCTTTTCCAGGTCGGCGAGATAGGCCCGCGCTTCCGCATCTCCAAGCGCAGCTGTGTTGATCGACAGGCCAATGCAGCGGATGGCCGGGTTGGTCAACGAACCGCAGCGGATCGTCAGGTCAATGACGTCTTGGATTGAGGGCAGGGGTGTTTCCACCCCGCGCATCGTGCGGCGGGTTGGTTCATGGCAGACAATAAAGGCATCGGGCTGGGCGCCGTGCAGCAGGCCCAGGGTCACCCCGGCGAACGAGGGGTGGAAGAGCGACCCCTGGCCTTCGATCACATCCCATTGCTGCTGATCCATCGCCGGGGAGATCCACTCGACGGCACCGGAAATGAAGTCTGCGATCACCGCGTCAATGGCAACGCCACGGCCAGAGATGAAAACGCCCGTCTGTCCGGTGGCCTTGAAGTTGCAAGTATATCCGCGCGCGCGCATGTCGCGTTCCATGGCGAGCGCTGTGTATTTCTTGCCGACCGAACAATCCGTCCCGACCGTCAGGATCCGCTTGCCGGGGCGCTTGCTGCCTTTGCCGGTTGCAAAGACTTCGCTGGAGTGGCGCACATCGAACAACTTGCGGCCATTGCGCTCGGCGGCGTCACGGATCGCCGGGATCGAGCCCAGCCTCACATGCAGGCCACTGGCGACGTCAAGCCCGGCGTCCAGAGCCGCGACGATCGAGGTGACCCAGTGATCAGGCAGGCGGCCGCCCGCATTCACGGCTCCGACAATCATGGTTCGAGCACCTGCATTGGCTGCGGCCTCGATGGTCATGTCGGGCAAGCCTGCGTCAGCCTGGCAGCCCGGCAGCCGGTTTTGACCCAGGCACCATTCCCGTCGCCAATCGACCACGCCGAGTGCCGTCTTCGCCGCAAGCGCGTCCGGCACGTCACCGAGAAACATCAGGTAGGGATTTGCGATATCCATGGTCATATCCGCCTTTTACCGAGGCTGCAGGGGTGCGCGGCTGGACGCCTTGCTGTCCTGTCAGGTATAGGGGGTTGTCCTTCACAGCGGCAAGAGGCTCGCGGCGCGCGCTATGGCCTTACTCAATGACCTGATCGAGCCACGATGCGCAACGCGCCATGACGGGGAGCGCGTGGTCCTCATACTGTCCGGGGACTGGATCATCCGTTCGGCCATGGCCTGCGAAGCATTGGCAGAACAGATCTGTACTGATCTGCGTGCCGGTGTTGTGGCGGTTGATTTTTCAGCGCTTGGCCGTCTTGATACGGCTGGTGCCTGGATCCTCCACAAGTTTCGGGGTCGCATCGAATATTCCGGTGCCCGGGTACAGGTTGTCGGCGTCAGCGAGGAGCACCGGCTGCTGCTGAATGAAGTGGATGCGCATCACCCGCCCCCGTTCGTACCGGACAACAATCGCACTTCCATTGTCAGCGTATTCGATGCGACCGGTCGTGCGGTCGTCGAGGCGTGGCAGGATTTCATCGCCATCCTCCACATTCTCGGCTCTCTCAGTGCGGTGGTCACCACGGTCCTGTTCCAGCCAAAGCGCTTGCGCGGCATTGCTATTGCCGTCCAGTTCGACAAGACCTGTATCGGTGCGGTTCCGATCGTCGCGTTGATGAGTTTTCTGATCGGGGCGATCATTTCACAGCAGGGCGGCTTCTACCTGCGCCAGTTTGGCGCGGATCTGTTCGTGGTCGATCTGGCCGGTGTCCTGGTCTTGCGCGAAATCGGCGTGCTCCTGACTGCAATCATGGTTGCCGGACGATCCGGGTCGGCGTTTACGGCCGAACTGGGCGCGATGAAGATGCAGGAAGAGATCGACGCCCTGCATGTCATCGGCCTCAATGTCACTGAGGTCCTGATCCTGCCGCGCCTGCTGGCCCTGATGGCGGCGGTGCCGGTTCTCGCCTTTGTGTCCGATATTGCTGCCCTGACAGGAGCCGGTCTCGTGTCCTGGTCTTATCTCGGCATTCCGCCGCAAGCTTTTCTCTCGCGCCTGCAGGATGCGGTGACCATGCAGACGTTTCTGGTCGGCATGGTCAAGGCGCCCTTCATGGCCCTGATCATCGGCCTGATTGCCTGTGTCGAGGGGCTCAAGGTTGGTGGCTCGGCCGACTCGCTTGGCCGTCATACGACCATGTCGGTCGTGAAGGCGATTTTCCTGGTCATCGTCGTGGATGGCCTGTTTGCCATCTTCTTTGCCGCGATCAACGTGTGAGGCCCGCGTGAGCACTTCCACACATCCTGTCGGCATCGAGCCAGGCGAGGCAACGGCGCGGCCGGTCATCCTGACGGCACGCGGCGTAACGGTCGGTTTTGGCAGCAAGCTGATCCTGGAGAACCTCGATCTCGACGTCTATCGCGGCGAAGTCCTTGGCTTTGTCGGCGGATCGGGCACCGGCAAATCGGTCCTGATGCGGAGCATCCTCGGCCTGACGCCGCGCCGGGCTGGGCGGATCGAGGTCTTTGGCCAGGATCTCGACAGCGCCACATCCGACGAGCGCAACCTGATCGAGCGGCGCTGGGGCGTTCTGTTCCAGCAAGGGGCATTGTTTTCCTCCCTTACCGTGAAACAAAACATCCAGGTTCCCATGCGGGAGTACATGGGTTTGTCCCAGGTCTTGATGGATGAACTGGCCTGGTTAAAACTGGAACTGGTCGGGTTGCCGCGGGATGCAGCGGACAAGTATCCGTCCGAATTGTCAGGCGGCATGGTCAAGCGGGCCAGTCTGGCACGGGCGCTCGCACTGGATCCGGATCTTGTGTTCCTGGATGAGCCGACGTCCGGTCTTGATCCGATCGGTGCGGCTGCCTTCGACAAGCTCATTGCCAAGTTGCGGGAAACACTTGGACTTACCGTCTATATGGTGACACATGATCTCGATAGTCTACATTCCATCTGTGATCGGATCGCAGTGCTTGGTGAGCGCCGGGTCTTGTTGGCTGGAACGATAGAAGACATGATGGCCAGCGATTATCCTTGGATCAAAGCCTATTTCCGGGGCGAGCGCGCCCTGCGCCGGGTTTGAAGGAAGACATATGGAAACCCGGGCAAACTATGTCCTGATCGGTGGCTTTGTTCTCGGCACGCTTCTTGCCGCCTTTTTGTTCATCTACTGGCTGGCGGCCAATTCCGACAGCCGCACGAGCGTGAATGTAAAAGTCATCTTCCCAGGCCCCGTCACTGGACTGCCGGTGGGCGGACAGGTGCTGTTCAATGGCATCAAGGTGGGTGATGTTGGTGCCCTCGACTTTGATTCCACCGACCCGCGCATTGTTGTGGCCACCATTCGCGTGACCCCGACCGCGCCCTTGCGCAAGGATGTCAAGGCAACGCTCGGGTTCCAGGGTTTGACCGGCGTTGCCTATGTCGATCTCAAGGGCGGGACCACGGGCTCCGGGCTTTTGCTGAGCGACACCAACGGCCAGGAGCCGGTTATCTACGCCGACCGGTCCTTCTTCGACGATATCCTCGATCATGGCCGCGATGTGCTGCGCAAGGCGGACCAGACACTTTCGACAATCGACGCCGTGATTCAGGAGAACCGTCCGGCGATCTCGGCCACTGCCCGTAACGTGGAAACCTTCTCTGCTGCTTTGGCCGAGAACTCTGATGGCGTGAAGGAGTTCATGACGTCGGTTGGCGAAGCAACCACGGCGTTCAAGTCCCTGGCTGGCCGCATGGAAGGCCTTGTGGTCGAAGGCGAGCGCATCCTGGCTGCCGTGCCCTCGGACAAGGTCGAAGAGCTTGTCGGCAACGTCACAACCTTCTCCCAGTCGCTGCGCGATGCGGGCCCTGAGATCAGCAAGATGGTTGCCGATGCCCAGTCCGCGACATCGAACCTGAATGAATTCACCGAACGTCTCAACGGGTCGCTGGCCCAGGTTGAGGCCGTCGTGGCTGCAGTGGATCCGGAAGCGGTCGGCAAGGTCGTCGATGGGGCCGCCGCCCTCGGTACGGTCCTGACTGACCGCTCTGCCGACATTGACCGGGTGATTGCGTCTACGGCCGGCACCATGGACAATCTCGACCAGATCACCAGGACAGTTCGCGCCCGCGAAGCTGATTTCACGGCCTTTATCACGGAGGGCCGGCAACTCGTCGGTGAATTGTTGAAGACCGTCGAGAACGCCGGCGGTGTCGTCGCGGCTGTTGATCCGGCTCGGGTCAGCAGCATTCTGGCCAGTGTCGACAAGGTGGTTGGTGACTTCGCCGGCCAGGGCGAGGCGATCACTGCAACCGTCTCCTCGGCCCGCAGCGCTGCTGCCAACATTGAGACGCTCACCAATGACCTCAATGCCCGTCGTGGTGATGTCGACCAGATCATCACCGATGCGAAGACCGTGTCGGCGAACCTGTCGACGGCGTCCGGCAAGCTCAATGGCCTGGTCGACACCGTCAACTCGATGGTCGAGGGCAATGGCGAGGGGCTGATCGTCGAGGCAACCAAGGCGGCCGCTGCGATCCGCAAGATCGCCGAAACCTTCGAGAGCCGGGCCGGTGGCATTGCCGATGGCCTTACCAAGTTCGCGCAGCAGGGCTCGACCGACTTTGCCGCGACCCTTGACCAGATCAACCGGACCTTCGCCGCGATCCAGCGGGCAGTTGATAATTTTGACCGGGCGCCGAACCGGGTGATCTTCGGCGGTGACGACGTACCCCGCTTCGGCGGCGGGCAGCGGCGTTGAAGCCGGCGGTGACAGGACCCAGGATGATGATGCAGCGGGCGAGTGAGGCGATGACGGGGAAAACAACGGCGAGGCGGCATCGCCGGGCGGCACTTGGGCTGGCGGCGGCTGCGCTGCTCCTGGCGGCCTGCGCATCGACGGCGCCCAACGCGCTCTACGGGCTCAATGCGCCCTCGGACTTTGTCAGCGGACAAAAGCGCTCCGTCCAGATCCTTGTGGCCACACCGCGTGCCTTGAGCGCCCTGGATACGTCCAATATCGCCGTTGTCGACAAGGGCCCGTCCTACAGCTACTTCCCGCAGGCCGCCTGGGCGGATCAGTTGTCGAACGTCGTGCAGGCCGGACTGGTCCAGACGTTGGAAAACACCAATCGACTGAAGGGAGTTGGTCTGGCCGGTGAAGGCCTGCTGATCGACTACCAGCTTCAGACCGAGTTGCGGGCGTTCCAACTGCAGGTGGACGGCGCGGATCGCGCCGTTGTCGAGATCGCCGCCAAGCTTGTGAATGACCGCAACGGGCGTACGGTCGACAGCCGGGTCTTCAGCGCCGTCGTTCCGTCCGGCGGAACGGGCGTAGAACAGGCTGTCGCCGCCATGAACAGTGCATCCGGTCAGGTGTTCCGGGAAATGGCGGCCTGGGTCCTCTCCAAGGTCTGATCAGGCTTTCGCGGTATCCGGCTCTGTGGCCTTCCGCTTCATGATGCACCAAGCAAAAAGGCCCGCCGGATCGCTCCGGCGGGCCTTTTTGTATTGTGATGTGAGGTGCCTCAGTCGAGGCGACCGCTGGCATGGGCCAGCATGGTGTAGACCTTGCCCGTATCCGAGGTCAGGTAGGTCTGCCCCAGCATGTTGTCGCGGTCGTTGCGCGAGACCTGGGCAAGCAACGCCTCGAAGTCGGCGATGTAGCGGTCGACAGCGGTGCGGAATTCCGGATCGCGGCCGTATTTCTGGCGGATCTCGTCGAAGGTCTGCTGGCCCTGCAGGGTGTAGAGCCGGCGGGTGAAGACATGACGCTCACCGCGCTTGTAACGGTCCCACAGGTCGACAAAGGTCTCGTGATCGATGGCCCGTGCGATGTCCATGGACAGGGAGTTGAGGCTCTCGACCATGTGCAGTGGCGAGCGCGGGACCTTCGCTGACGCAGCCGGTACCTCTTCGTCACGCGATGCGCGGCGGAGCAGGTCGCTGACCCAACCCTTGGCGGCAGGGTCCGACGGCTGCTGAGACTGGATCTCGGCCGGGGCCGTCCTGCGGGGGGCTTCTGCGCGAGGGGCAGGGCGCTCTGGTTCAGTCCGGGCCGGCGTTGCTGGGCGCGCTGCCGGCTGGGCCGGGAAGGAAGCAGGGGCGGCGGCAGAGGCTGCAATCCGTTCCTGCTGCGGCCGCGAGATGTCGAGGACGTTGGATTGGCGGGCCACGATCTCGGACAGTTCGGTCAGGGCGCGGATCTGTTCATTGACCACCTTGCGCAGTGCGGCCGAGGATTCTTCGGCCTCTTCCGGCAGGTTGAGCACGCCCTGCTTCAACTCCTTGCGGGTTGCCTCCAACTCATGATGGACATCCCGGGCGACATCCCGCATGCGGGTTGCCGCCTCGCCGAAGCGTTCGGAAGCTTCGGCCACCGAGCGGGTCATTTCCTTCATGATCTCGTCCTGAACCGAACGGATGGCATCGCGGGCGCGCTGCCCTTCCATGCCTGCCGTCAGGCGCATCGATTCGAACTGTTCGGCGACCTGACGCGAAGCAGCTTCCGCAGCAGCGGCCAGCATGCCTGCGGCATCCCGTGCCTTGTCGTCAGCGGTCTCCAGCGTTTCGGACAGGGTGCTGGTGAAGGTCCGCATCAGGGTGTCGACAGACTCGGTCTTCGCCAGGAGAGTGTCGGCAACGGTCTCGATTGCAGTCTTGCGTTCGCCGATCCGGTTCTCGACGAGACGGTTCGTCTCCTCGAGGTGACGGGCCGCCGAGATCAGGCTCTGGCTCTGCTGGTCAAAGCGCGAGGCAAGGGCCTGGATGTCGGTGAGGACGGTGGACGTCACGTCGCGCAGCGCGCCCACCTGTCCGTCGATGAGGCTCGTGGACGCATTCGTCTCCGTGACCGCGCGGTCGACCGCATTGCGGAATTCGCCGGCGCGGCGGGCCAGGTTGTTTTCCACATCGGCCATGTTGGCACCGGCATGGGACATGACGTCTTGCAGCGTGGTGTTGGACTGGTCGAGGCGATCCAGGATGGCCGAAACATCGGCCTCGAGCTGCTGCTTGGTCCGCTCAAGCAGGGACACAGCACGCAGGGAGCGGTCGTCGATGCCCGTGATGATGCGTTCGCCTGCATCGACCAGCGAGCGGGTTGCCTCCAGCCCATGCTGCGCGAATGTATCGGCGACGTCGCGGCCCTTGACGGAGATCGCGTCGAGGATCGCGCGATGGATTTCGCCGACGCGGCTGGTGAGTTCGGTGGCCCGGGCCTCGATGGCCGTGACCAGCTCGTTGCCATCGGTGCCGACAAGGCGGGCGAATTCGCCGCTGCGGGCCCCGAAGGCTTCGTTGAGTTCTGCGGCCTTGTCGAGCATTTCCCTGGCCACCGTGTTGCCACGCTGGGACAGGAGATCAGCGGCCTGCTGGACTGCGCTGCTGACGCGGGTGCGGACGCTGTCGGCCTCGCCGGACATCAGGTTGCGCATTTCCTCGACGGTGCGTGTCAGCGTCACACGGGCGTGTTCGCTTTCTGCAGTCAGGTTGCCCGAGATTTCCGCGATGGTCCGCGACAGGTCCGCGCGGACCTTCTCGCTTTCGCCGGTCAGCGAGCCGGAGAATTCGGCCAGCGTGCCGACATATAGCGTACGGGCCTTCTCGCTCTCGGCGGCCATGGAACGGGCAGCTTCCGAGACGGCGGTGAGAACGAGATCGCGGACGCGATCCCCTTCACCTGACAGGTGCCCGGTTGCCTGCGACATCGCAGATGTGACCGTATCGGCGGCCTTCTGGCTTTCGCCGACGAGCACGCCGCGCGCTTCGCCGACAGCACCCAGAACCAGCTGGCGCAGGCGTTCGCCTTCACCGGCAAGCTTGCCGGTGACATCGGTGAAGGTCGCATTGACGGTTTCCACCGTGCGTTCACGTTCACCGGCCAGCGAGGCGGCAGCCTGGCTGACGGCTTCGATGACCATGTCGCGCACGCGGGTGCTTTCGCCGGACAGGACCGAGCTTGCCTCGATCATGGCGCCGGTCAGGGTGTCGCGGGCCTTTTCGGTTTCGCCCGAAAGCGTTCCGGAGATGGCGGCAAGGCGCTCGTTGAGCACGGCTTCCAACTGGCTTGCGCGGGTGTCGAGCGTCTCGGCGACTTCGAACACCTTGGCGCCGAGCGAGACATTGATCTCTGCGATGCGCTCGGACAGGGTCTCGGTGAGTTCAGCGCTCTGCCGGGCCAGCACGCTGCCGGCTTCGTCCAGACGGCTGTCCAGTGCCTGCGTCATTTCGCTCTGGCCGTCAATGAAGGCCTTGGCGATTTCACGGGTACGGGAGATCAGGGTCTCGCTGATCTGGCGGGCGCGATTGTCGAGGGTCTGGTCGATGCGCTCCGTGCCGGTCGCCATGCTCTCAGCCAGGTGCTCGGCCTTGTCGCTGATCGACATGGCAGCAGCATTCACCCGCTCGTTGATGGACGAGGCGGCGACGTCGACGCGTTCGCTGATCGAGGAGGCCGCTCCGTCGACCTTGTCCGCGATGATCTGGCCAACCTGTTCGGCGCGCTCCACCAGCTGCTCGCCAGCGGAATCCACCCGGCGGGACAGTTCGTAAGTGATGGCGTCAGAGCGGTCGGCGAGCACTTCGGCGATGGTGCGCGACTTCTGTTCCAGCGTTTCGCTGAGCACTTCGGTCCGGCTGCTGATGGCTTCCGCCAACAGGGTCGTACGGGATTCCAGCGCGGCCTCAAAGGAAGCCGTGCGCTGTTCCAGCGTCAGGTCCAGGCTGTTGATCCGGCTGTCCAGCGAGGAATCCAGTCCGCCAACGCGGATCTCGAAGGTCGCATCGAGCGTCTCAAGCCGGCTGTCGAGGGTCTGGGCCAGCACCTGGGCGCGGCTGTCGAACGACTGCACAAGATCGGAGCCACGCTCGGCGACGATCTGCTCCAGTTCGTTGAGGCGGGAGGCGAGGCCTTGCTGCAGGGCCTGGCCACGCTCGTCCAGGGTTGCCGCGATCCGGTCGCCGACAGTGCCGATGTCGGTGCTGACACGGTCGCCGCGGGTGCCGATGAGGCGGGCGAGTTCTGTCCCGGTCTCCGCCAGCTTCTGCGCCAGATCCGTGGTGCGCTGTCCGAGGGTTTCGGAGATTTCGGACGAAGCGGTTGCAAGGGTCTCGCGGAAGCCGATGGTCTGGCTTTCGATGAGCAGGGCCATTTCGGTGCCGCGGGCGCCGAGGCGCTGGTCGAGGTCCGCCCCGTGCACGGTGATCGCCGTTTCGATGCGGTCACTGATCGAGCCGAGGCGCTCGGCCAGATCACCGCCATGGACCGTAATGGTCTGGGTGAGGCTGGAAGATGTCTCGTCGAGCTTGGCGGCAATCTCGCCGCCGCGCAAGGACAGGTCGACAACGATGGATTCGCCCGTTCCGCGCAGGATTTCCGCCACTTCGGCGCTGCGTTCGGACAGGGTTTCGACGATTTCTGCGCCCTTCACCGAGATGGTGTCGGTGACCTGCTGGCCGCGCTGCGAAATGCTCTCGACCACACGCTCGCCGGTTTCATTCAGCGAGTTGTCGAGATGGGTGACGCGGCTGTCGACGGTCGTGATCAGCTCTGTGGTGCGGGTGGTGATGGTATCGATCAGACGGCCGCTGGTCAGGGCGAGGGTCGCGTTGATCTCGTCACCGCGCTGCGCAATCGTGTCGCCAACCGTCGCTCCGGTCCGGTCCAGCGCTTCGGTGAATTCCTGGGTGCGCTGGGTCAGCGTGGAGTTGATCTCGCCGCCACGCACGGTCAGGGTCTCGACGAATTCGCTGGCCGTGGAGGCAAAGCGCTCGTTCACCTCATTGCCGCGCAGGCTGAGGGTTTCCCAAAGCTCGGTCCCGGTGCGTGACAGGTTGTCGACCATCTCGCTGCCAGAGGCGGTGAGGCGGGAGACATAATCGCCGGCACGGTCGGTCAGGGCCTCGACCAGTTCAGAGCCGGATGCGGTCAGGGACGAGTTGAGCGCATCGATGCGGCTGTCTACAGACCCGGTCAGATCCCCGATGCGGTCTTCGACGGCCGCCACGAGGCGCGACGTTGCCGCGTCGACCGTGCGGGAAATCTCGTCGGACGTGACCGACAGCTGACCTGCGAAGCTCTCATGCGCGCCGGAAATCGTCTCACGGACGCGCTCGGCATTGGCGATGATTGCCTCGCGCTGGGAGATGAGTTCATCGATCAGCGCGCGGATCTTCAGCTCATTGTCGTTGTAGGACCGCTCCAGCGAGGAGACCTCGTTGTGCACCAGCACCTCGAGTTCGCTCGCACGGGCAATTGCCCGTTCGATGCCATCGCCCATGGCGGCGACTTCACGGCGGATGGCCTGACCGACGGTCAGAACGGATTCCTTCGCCATGTCCTCAGGCTCGGCAAGGCGCAGGGCTACTTCGGTCATGCCGCGGGCGACGATGCGCATTTCCTGCGCGCGCCAGATCATCATGGCCATGACGAAGAAGAACAGGATCGGCACAACGATGCCGACACCGGCCAGTACCAGGGAAGGAGAGGCGGCAAGCGCTTCCGGTCCGGACAGAGCAGCGATTTCGGCACTGAAGCCGGAGAGCAGCAGGGTCCCGCCGATCAGCCCCCAGGCGATGCTGAGAACCAGAGCGACCCAGAACGGGGCAGCCGAGGGACGGCTCTGCAGCGCATAGATCAGATTGCCGATGCTGCGGCGATCATCGTTCGCTGCCGGCGGACGCCCGCCACGACCACGACCGCGCCGGTTGTCGGCCGGTCCTGCGTCATTGGCGGAGGTTCGTTCGCTTCCCCCAAGCGCCGGCTTTTCAGCCAGGGCCTCGCCGAGGGCTGCACGAGCCGCTTCGTCACTGGCTGCCACTGTCTTGTCCGGGCCGCCGAAGTCGAGCTTCAGCGCCTCTTCGACAGCGGACAGGGCCGCTTCCGCAGGATCTTTCACCTTCGGGGGATTTGCCATCTTGGATCGCCTCACATCCGTACTCATTACATATCGGAGGCCGAAGCCGCCGAACGCGCTCCCTGCAGCGTTCCGCCAGACTGACTGCTGACTGTCGCCACATGGATTGTGACAAGGCCGGGTGCCGCCGCATCTGCTGTCCGCCGCTTTGCCGGACAGCCTTTTCCCCACCTTGCCGCATTCCTCAATCTAATGGCACAATCCGCGTTAAGGAACAAGAAACGCCGTTATGCATCAGGTCTCTCAAGGGAGTAGAGCCATGCCTGGACCCAGCGTAAAATCACCCGGACGAGGGGGGGCGGACGGCCTCTGTGGGCGGAGGTGGAAGCACCGTTTTGCCGACCCCTGTGCAACTGCGATGGCTGCGCCGGGGGCTCGAACAGGCTGGTGGCAAGCTCCCGCTTTTTGACGAGGGCGGACGGGAGGTTTCGCCCCGGACCATTCGGGCCTGTATTGTGGCAGGATGGGCAGAGCCTTGGTTTTCCAATCCAATTAAGCCCGACTGGCTCGTCTGCCGGCTGACCGATGCCGGGCGGGCAATTGCCGAGGCGTCTGGCTCCGGCCGTGGGGCCGAGCGGTCGTGACATTGCCGGCCGACAATTTTTCCGCTCTGTCCGGCCGCTAATGCTGCGCCGCAAAATGAATGCGGCCGCTTTTCCAAATGTCCGTTAACCAATGATTCACTTTGTTGGGGAGAGTTGCCCATCTGCACGCCATGGGCCGGCATCTCTTAACCTCGCATTTTCGAAACCGGGCGCAAATCTCTCTAAACATTCTGCTTGTTTGCATTTGAGTGCCATTGCCGGCGGCGGGAGCCCGGGAGAATCAGATGGGTCATACAGCACCGACTGGATCGGATCGGTCTTGCGGGAGCCGCGCCTCGTTGGCGCCGGTGGATCGCTCGGTGCTCGCGGCCAGCACCTTTGGCAACGCAGACCTCGAGCAGGAGGTGCTGCGTCTGTTTCTCCTGCAGGCCCAGGCGATCCTCCAGCAGATCGGTTCCGCTGGTTCGCATCAGGAGGCGGCAGACCAGGTGCATACGCTCAAGGGATCTGCCCGGGCCATCGGTGCCGGTCGGCTTGCCGAGGTCTGTGAGGACGTTGAGGCGGAACTGCGCGCTGGCGAGGCTCCAGCGCTCCTGACGCTTGTCAGTCTGGTGGAAGAGGCGTCTGACTATATCCGCCAGCAGATGCTGGCTTGAGACAGGCTGCCGCAGCGGGCTTGCTTGACCTTTCGCGGTGAACCTATATTCCGGTCAGCCCAGACTTAATCCACCGGACGGACGCGCATATGCCCCATATCACTTTCGTTACTGCCGACGGCGCACGCCATGAGGTTGACGCTGCCGATGGCGCCACCGTGATGGAGAGCGCCATCAAGCACATGGTTCCTGGCATCGAGGCCGAGTGCGGCGGGGCCTGTGCCTGCGCGACCTGCCATGTCTATGTCGACGACGCCTGGTCGGCGAAGACCGGAAGCCCGGAGCCGATGGAAGAGGACATGCTCGACTTTGCCTATGACGTTCGTCCGACCTCGCGCCTGTCCTGCCAGATCAAGATGAACGCTGCACTTGACGGCATCGTCGTGCATGTGCCGGAACGCCAGGCCTGAACTACGGCTTGCTGTTTCAAAATAGAGAAAACGCCCGCGCTGGGAGACGCGGGCGTTTTCGTGTGTCCTGACCCTCACTCCGCCGGTCGGGCGGGCGTGCTGCTCCAGGGCAGGACAACCTCGTGGCCCACATCAGGGGCATGCGGCACCAGTCGAGACAGGCCAAGGCTGCAAAGCGCCATGCCGGCACCGACCAGGAACACGGCAGCGGGCGACACCAGCCACAACAGTCCGAAGGCGACCGGGATGAAAACCGCTGCGATGTGATTGATGGTGAAGGCGACGCCAGCCGTCGGGGCGATATCTGCCGGATCAGCGATTTTCTGGAAGTAGGTCTTCATGGCGATGGCGATGGCGAAGAACATGTGGTCGATCACATAGAGCGCTGCTGCCATGGATGCGTTGGTCACAAACGCATAGCCGACAAACACAAGGAACAAGCCGCTATATTCGATCGCCATGGCGCGCCGCTCGCCGATGCGCACGATCATCTGGCCGATCTTCGGGGCGACCAGCATGTTGACCGCGCCATTGATCAGGAACAGCCCCGCGACTTCGTGGACGTCGTATCCAAAGCGCTCCACCATCAGGAAGCCGGCAAAGACGGTGAAGATCTGTCGCCGGGCGCCAGCCATGAAGGTCAGCGCGTAGTAAAGCCAGTAACGCTTGCGCAGGATCAGCTTCTTGTGCTGCGGCACGCCTTCCCGGAACTTCGGAAAAATGAAGATCAGGGCCGCCAGTGCGATCAGTGTGGTGATGCCTGAGATCAGGAAGACGGTTTCGAAGGTCAGGCCGAACGTCTTCCAACCCAGCAAGATGAGCGAATAGGCGATCAACTGGGCGAAGGCGCCAACAGCCAGGATCTTGCCCATGCCCGCAGCAGCCGTCTGCTTTGGCAACCATTGCAGCGACAGCGACTGTGCCATGGTCTCATAATAGTGGAAACCGATCGACATGATCAGGGTCGTTACATAAAACCCGAAGGCTGTCGGGAAATAGCCTGTCACGGCAACGCCGATGCCCAGGCAGGCGAGCGAAAGATAGGCCAGGGTCTGCTCGCGCATCAGCAGCAGCAGATACACCGCCGTGAAAGCCAGAAATCCCGGGATCTCGCGGATCGACTGCTGGATGCCGATCTCCTTGCCGGTGAACAGCAGCTCCTGCACGGCGAAATTGTTGACGAGGTTCCACCAGCCGGCAAAGGACAGTTGCATCGCACCGGCCATAACCATCAGCAGCACGAGCGGCGACCGCCAGCCGGTGGCGGTCATCGGGTCTGCGGCGCGGGTGAAGTAACTCATCGGCTTGTCCGTTGCATTCGGGCGGCCTGCCATGCGGCCGCATTTCAGGAACCGTACGGTACGGTTCGTAGTTTGATGCTCTCTTATACGCGCCTTGTGACCTTGCTTGTTAGCGCCGTTTTGTCATCATATGTCGCTGAGTTGCCAAAGGAGCCGTTGCATGGCTATTCATCCGGAGCTGCACCAGTCGCCGGGCGGGCCGCTTCTGTCGCCGATCTATGCCTATACGACACAGGAAACGGCAGGTGAGGTAACGCTGCTGCATTGTCACGACGCGGCACAACTGTTTCACGTCGTGCGCGGATCCCTGGCCATCGACACGGAGCGCGGCACTTTTTTTGTCCCGCCAGAGCGGGCCGTCTGGATCCCGCCGCGTTTTGCCCACGAGACGCGATACCTCACCCAGTCAGAAGTGCGGTATCTCTACATCCGCCGGGATGCGGCGGCTCTCCTGCCGCAGGAGCCCCGCATCCTGCAGATGACAGCACTGCTGCGCGAACTGATCCTGGCCTACATGTCCTATCCGCGCGCTGAAACGGCCGAGGGGCCGGCAGCACGGTTGGGCGCGGTCATTCTTGACCAGCTCGACCTGCTGCCGGCGCAAGGGCTGGAATTGCCGATGCCGGCCGAGGGGCGGTTGCGGCAGCTCTGCGAGGCGATTGCCCGCGATCCCGGCACCGCGCCACAGCTGCCAGAGGCCGCCGCCGCCTGTGCTTTGTCGGTTCGCTCCTTTGAACGGCGGGTGCAGGGGGAGACGGGCCTGTCCTACCGCAGCTGGTGCCGGCAGGCGAAACTGTTCCGCGCCCTGGAACTGCTTGCCTCTGGCGCAAGGGTCTCCGATGTGGCTGATCACCTTGGCTACGAGGGGCCAAGTGCGTTTGTCGCAACCTTCCGCAAGGCGTTCGGGGTCACGCCCGGGCGATATTTCAATCCCGTGCCGAGATGTTGATCCATCTCAACGTCATGTCCTCTTCAGAATGCGAGGTTGCCTGCTGAACGACCTTAGAGGAGGGATTGATGTTCAAGATGATTATTGTGCCGGTGGATCCGGGTGAGCCGAAGTTCTCCGCGCCGGCCATCGAGGCTGCAAGCCGTTTTGCCCGCGACTACGGCAGCAGCCTGCGCCTTGTCGCCGTCCTTGCGCATTCGCAGGGCTTTGTCGCCAGCTATCTTCCTGCAGACTTCGAGGAGAAAGCCATCTCCGACACGCGCGCGATGCTGGACGACCTGGCACACGGTCTGGGCCTGCCCAAGGACAAGATCGCAGTCAGCGTCCGGATCGGCTCGATCTATCATGAGGTGATTGAGGAGGCGAAGGAGGCCGAAGCCGATCTGATCGTGATGGAATCCCATCGTCCGGATCTGTCGACCTATCTGCTCGGCTCGAACGCTGCCAAGATCGTGCGTCACTCGACCTGTTCGGTGATGGTGCTGCGGCCCTCGAAATAAGGCACAGGCAAGCGGCAGGGGCTGATGCAGCTGCCGCTTGTGATCGTTGCCGGGGCCTTCAGCGGGCGAGATCGCGCATGGCGTCCGTCAGGCCTTCCAGCGTCAGGCCATACATGCGCCCCCCCATCAGTTCGCGCATCATGCGGATGGAGTGGGTATAGTCCCATTGCTGTTCCGGCACCGGGTTCAGCCAGGCTGCCCGGTGATAGATGTTCAGCACCCGCTGCATCCAGGCGCTTCCCGGTTCCTCGTTCCAGTGCTCGACCGAGCCGCCCGGATAGGCGATCTCATAGGGGCTCATCGAGGCATCGCCGACGAAGATCACCTTGTAGTCGGCCGGATACTTGTGCAGCACGTCCATGGTCGGCAGCCGCTCGGACTGGCGGCGACGGTTTTCCTTCCACACATGCTCGTAGAGGCAATTGTGGAAGTAAAAATGCTCCATCACCTTGAATTCCGACCGGGCGGCGGAAAACAGTTCCTCACAGATGCGGATATGGTCGTCCATTGAGCCGCCGATGTCGAAGAACAGCAGCACCTTCACCGCATTGCGCCGCTCGGGCCGCATCTTCACGTCCAGCAGCCCCTTGTGAGCCGTCGACCGGATCGTGTCATCGAGATCCAGTTCATCGGCGGCGCCGGTGCGGGCAAACTTGCGCAGCCGTTTCAGGGCCACCTTGATGTTGCGCGTGCCGATTTCGACGTTGTCGTCGAGATCCTTGAACTCGCGCTGGTCCCAGACCTTGACCGCCCGGCGGTGCCGGCTCTCCTTCTGGCCGATGCGCACGCCTTCCGGATTGTAGCCATAGGCACCGAAAGGCGATGTCCCGGCGGTGCCGATCCATTTGTTGCCGCCCTGGTGGCGCTCCTTTTGCTCTTCCAGCCGCTGCTTCAGGGTTTCCATCAGTTTCTCGAAGCCGCCGAGGCTTTCGATGAGGGCTTTTTCTTCCTCGCTCAGGTGCTTCTCGGCGAGCTTGCGCAGCCAGTCTTCCGGGATCTCGGCCCCAGGCTCCTCGCTCATCAGGTCGAGGCCCTTGAAGACATGCCCGAACACGCGGTCGAAGCGGTCGAGATGGCTCTCGTCTTTCACCAGCGCCGTGCGGGCGAGATAATAGAAGTCCTCGACCCGTCGGCCAGCCAGGTCCAGTTCCAGGGCCCGCATCAGGTCCAGGTACTCACGCAGGGAAACCGGAACGCCGGCTCCCTTCAGCTCGGTGAAGAAGGTGATGAACATGGACAGAAGGTAGGCGGGCCTGCCCGGCTTGTCGAGAGGCAGGCCCGTTCAGGGCGTCAGCCGCCGCTGTCGCCGGGCGTCAGATCCGGGTGCAGCTTCCGGCCCAGGATGTGGGTGCTCTGGCCGATGACATGATGCGCCGCACCGACAATCAGCGGATCGGGCGCGCCGACAATATGCGGATCCTTGTCCGGATAGGGCAGGGAACTGAGAAAGTGATCCATGCAGTTCAGCCGGGCGCGCTTCTTGTCATCGGATTTCACGATGGTCCAGGGCGCATCGGCCGTGTCGGTATAGAAGAACATCGCCTCCTTGGCCTCGGTGTAGTCGTCCCACTTGTCGAGGGAGGCAAGGTCGATGGGAGACAGTTTCCACTGCTTCAGCGGGTCGGTCTGGCGTTCCATGAAACGTTTGCGCTGTTCGTCCTGGGTGACCGAGAACCAATATTTGAACAGCCGGACACCGTCGCGCACCAGCATGCGTTCGAACTCCGGGCACTGGCGCATGAATTCCAGATACTGGCTCGCGGTACAGAAGCCCATGACGCGCTCGACGCCGGCCCGGTTGTACCAGGAGCGGTCGAACAGCACCATTTCACCTGCGGAGGGAAGGTGCTGGATGTAGCGTTGGAAGTACCACTGCGTCGCCTCGCGCTCGGTCGGCTTCTGCAGGGCGACCACGGTCGCGCCGCGCGGATTGAGGTGTTCCATGAACCGCTTGATGGTGCCGCCCTTGCCGGCAGCGTCACGGCCCTCGAACAGGATGATCACCCGCTGGCCGGTTTCCTTGATCCAGCGTTGTGCCTTTAGAAGCTCGGCCTGCAGCTTCGCCTTGCGTTTCTCATAAGGGTCGGATCGCATGCGCGTGGCATAGGGATATTCACCGCTCTCAAAAATCTGGTGGATTGTCGCCGGGTCGTGCCGTTTCTCCGCAATGCTGGCGCGGTGAGCGGAGGGCGCCGGGGCAGTGTCGGTGGCAACAGTGGCTGAAGGGAGCATCGGTGCCGTTGACACGGGGACTTCGGCTCCTGCTTCGGTCTCCGGCTCCGCCACCGCTGCGACCGGGGTCGGCGCTGCGGTCTTGCGTTGGCGGCTGGTCGTGCGCGGCCTGGCCACGCCACCGCTTGCCGCCGCTCCATTGGATGCGCTGTCTTCGTCTGCCATGCCGGTCCTCCCACTTCGTGTCTTTCGCTGAGGAAAGCTTAGCAGGCAAACACAAACAAGCCCTTGACCAAAATCACAGGGCTGCCACATCGGAGTGCCGGAGGTGATCCGGTCAGGAGGTGCTCTCATCCTTGGGGATGGACCTTGTCAGGTCCGCCAGGAAGTCTTGGATGCGCGGGCCTTTCGTGCCGATGAAAGGGGCGGGGCGGCAGACATCGGTCGCCGCGACCCCAATCCGGGCCGTCAGCAGACCGTTGATAACGCCTTCGCCAAGGCGCGCGGAGAGGCGGGCTGCGAGGCCATGGCCAAGAAACTGGGAAATCAGGCTGTCTCCCGCCGCCATGCCGCCCGTCACGGCCAGATGCCCTGCCACCTCCTTGGCGAGGCGGATAAAGCCGATGGTGCCGGGGCGGCCACCATAGAGCGCCGAAAGGCGTCGAATGATGCGAATGTTTTCGGCCAGGACCACAATCAGGTCGAGCGCGGCGCGCGGGCTGACTGCGGTGATCACAGAGACGCGCTTGGCACTGTCGGTGACGATCCGCCGGGCGGCGGCATCCAGCGGCGCCAGCAACTCCCGTTCAGCGAGCAGGATCAGGTCACGGCCGTCGATGACTTCCGCCATATGCGCCTTCATGGCAGCGCGGCCGCGCGCGGTCTCGGGGCGGTCTTTGTAGAGCCCGATCAACTCGGTGATGGCGGCCTTGGCCGCCTTGGTGTCGTCAGCCTCGGCCGCTGCGCCCATCGCGTCGCGCAGCCGGTCGATGCGGCGCAGCCGGGCGAGACCGGCAAGTTCCCGGATGATCAGTCCTGCCAGTCCCAGAACAGCGAGGGCGACAAGGGCGAGCCCCATCCAGCCGAGCCAGTCGGTGCGGGCGAAGAGGTCCCGGATCAGGCTGTCGATGGCAAGCCCGATGGCCAGGCTGGCGAGACCGCCAAGGCCGGCCAGGAACCAACGTCCGAACCGGACGCTGGGGGCGGTGCGAACCGGGCTTGCCTGAATGTCCTCCGGCTCCACTGCAGCCGGAATGATCCTTGCCTCATTGCGCAGCGGGGTTCCGAGCGTTCCATCTTCGAACCGGACATTGGCATCGTCGAGCCGGAAGGCGGTGGGGCGCCGCGGCGTGCGGTGGTCGTCGCTCATGCGAGCCGGTCTCCGATCAGGAAGTTGATGGCGCGGTCGAGACGGATATGCGGCAAGGACAGGGTCAGCCCCTCCGCCGTTCGCTCAAGGGCCGGTGGCCGAAACCGGACAAAGCGCAGACCGGTCTGGTGTTTTTCTTTTTCCTGAAGCCGCTGAAGTTCCGATTCAGAATCAACGGCTGCAGGTGATGATTCTGATTCAAGGGCTTGAAAAAGTGAGTCCGCTTCTTGTGGTAAGTCCCCGGGAAACATGGCGATTTCCGTCTGGCCATCGTATCTGTCGCCATTCACAGCCTCGCCCGGCAACGGCGTGCCAAGGATGGCTGGCAGGTCTTCGCCCGCATGGCGGACGGTCGCCTCACGTGTCGCACGAACGGCCGCCAGGGCGAGGACTTCGACCTCGGCACCGCGAAATTGGGCATGCTCGATGCCACGGGCGACCAGCCGGCGCAGGATGGCCTCCAGGCGGTCATGATCGTCCCGGTGCAGGTGATCGGCCTTTGTCGCGGCAAACAGGATCCGGTCGATCCGGCGGGTCAGGATCGACGACAGCCAACTCGACCGGCCGGGGCGGAAGGAGGTCAGCACCTGGCCCAGTGCGGTCTCCAGATCGCGCAGGGCGGCAGGGCCGGCGTTCAGGGCCTGCAGCGCATCGACCAGCACGATCTGCCGGTCGAGCCGGGCAAAGTGGTCGTGGAAGAACGGTCGTACCACGTGCTTCTTGTAGGCCTCGAAGCGCCGCTCCATCATCGCCAGCAGACTGCTGGGACCTGCCGCGCCGGGATGTCCGCTCAGGTCGAGGGGGGCGAATGTCAGCGCTGGCGAGCCGTCGAGGTCACCGGGCATCAGGAACCGTCCCGGCGGCAGCATTGACAGGGCGTGTTCGTCAGCGCGGCAGCCGGCCAGGTATCCGGTGAAAGCCCGAGCGAGAGCCCGCGCGTCGGTCTCGTTCTCTGGTGTTGCCGGGTCTGTTGCCTGAAGGGCGGCAAGATAGTCCCGCGCCAGAGCCGTCCGGCCGGGGGCTCTCGCCAGACGCAGGGCCTCATCCGAAAAGCTGCGATAGTCCTTCGACAGCAGCGGCAGGTCGAGGAGCCATTCGCCCGGATAATCGACGATGTCGAGATGCAGTTTTCCGCGTCCCAGGGTCCGGGTCAGGAACGAGGCAGATTCATATTTGACCGTCAGTCGCAGTTCGGACACCTGCCGGGTGGACTGCGGCCAGACCCGCTCATTCACCAGCGCTGCGACATGGGCTTCATAGTCGAAGCGTGGCACTGCATCATCGGGCTGCGGCTGCAGCGAGGTCGCGGAAATCCGCCGCCCGGCAGCAGCATCGAACAGCGGCAGCCGGCCACCATGCAACAGATTGTGCACGAGTGCCGTGATGAAGACTGTCTTGCCGGCGCGGGCAAGGCCCGTGACACCGATCCTGAGGCTGGGCACGCCGAGATCGCCTGCCGTGCCGGCCAGGTTCTCCAGGGCCAGCAGGGCATCGTCGGCGAGGGAGGAGAGTTTCATCGAAGCATCCTTGTCAGACACCCGATGTAGGAAGTCGCAAGCCTGGCTGCAACGCCAGCACTCTCCGCGTCACATCAGGTCCCGCGGCCGGACAAACCGGACCAGCCGTCCGCTCGCCGGCTGCAGTCCGGCAAAGTCCTCACACGGCAGGTCGATCACGGCGAGACCGGCCGTCGGGAATTTTTCAGCCAGCGCATGCATGGCGTCCGCGTCTCCCTCCACCACCAGTTCGCGTGCGGTGTCATGGGTGGCCGGGTTGTGAGCGATCAGCATCAGGGTCCTGGCGCTGCCACCATGGCGGCGCAGCAGGTCGATGTAGTCGCTCTCGCTGGCGTCATAGATCTCGCGCATCAGCCGAATTTCGCAGGATCCGCGCAGCCCGGGCAACAAGGCCTGCAGAGTCAGCCGCGTGCGTAGGGCGGTGGAGCACAGGATCAGGTCTGGCTTCAGTTGCTCCGCATTGATCCACGTTGCCATGCGCTGCGCCGCGTCCTCGCCACGCGGTGCAAGCCATCGGTCGTGGTCGTGCAGTTCCGGATTGCTCCAGTCGGACTTGGCGTGGCGATAAAGGATCAGTCTGGGCATGGCACACTCCCGTTGCAGCCTGGAGTTCTAGCAGATCCGTCTCCGCTCGGCATCGGCAATGCTTTTGTGCGGCGATTGACCATGACTTCTGAGATTTTCGGCATATCGTTCAAGCTGAACTCGTTCCAGATTTATAGCGGTTCCAGATTTTTTATCAGCCGAACTGCGTTTGCCCGGAGTATCTGTTCTGTATAGTTAATGCTTAAAATTAAAAGCTGCCCATGCGTTAGTTTTGGTTTTCTGTTGCGGCTGTCATCCGGATTGAATAGGACCAGTGCGGGTGAGCGAATGGTGGGGGTGTCGTGTCCATTCCACATGCGCATGTCGCATCATACTACCGTGCGATCAGGTCTGTTGACGATACCGCCTTCATCGGTCTCGATGGCCGTGCGCATGCCGAGATCTGCGTCATTGGCGGTGGTCTTGCCGGGCTGACCACGGCTTTTGAGCTTGCCCGTCGCGGGCGGCGCGTTGTGCTTGTCGAGGCGGATCGGATCGGCTGGGGCGCTTCTGGCCGCAATGCCGGCTTTGTCTCCTGCGGGTTTGCCGAGAGCATCGATACACTCGAGACCCGGCTTGGGCCTGCTGATGCCCGCGCCCTGTTCGACCTGTCCCGCCTGGGCGTGCAGTATGTCGCCGAAACCATTATTGCCAGTGACCGGCGCGATGTCGTCGCCGGTCGAGCGGCACTCAGCCTGTCCCGCCAGCCCCAGGTCGACGTCTTGCAGCGGCGCCAGGAAAAAATGGCGGAGAGCTACGGCTGCAAGCTTGACCTTTGGTCCCGCGACAAGGTCGCGTCGATGCTGGCGACTTCGACTTATTTCGACGGCCTGCATGACCCGTCTGCGTTTCAAATTGATCCGGTCGCCTATACGGCGCTGATGGGCGACCGCTGCCGGGCCGCCGGGGTATGGATCTTCGAGGCCAGTCCAGTGCACCGGATCGCGGATGTCGGGGCCGGCTGGCGTGTCGAAACGGATCGGGGCGTCGTCCACTGCGAGCAGGTGGTTCTGGCGACCAGTGCCTATGGTGTTCTGAACCATACCTATCGCCCGGTGGACCGTGCTGTCCTTCCCGTTGCCACCTATGTCATCACCAGCGAACCTCTCGGCGAGCGGCTGCGCGAGACAATCGCCTTCCAGGGGTGCCTGTCGGATATGCGCCGGGCAGGGGACTATTACCGCATCGTGGGAGGCGATCGGCTGCTATGGGGGGGGCGTATCACCACCCGGCGGGCGGAGCCGGCCCGTCTTGCGGACATGCTCAAGGCAGACATCCGGCGCATCTACCCGCAACTCGGTGATTTCCAGGTCGATTTTGCTTGGTCCGGGCTCATGGGCTATGCCCGCCACAAGATGCCGCTCATCGGCATGATCCGGCGCGGGCTCTGGGTTGCCACGGCCTTTGGTGGGCACGGTCTCAACACAACGGCAATGGCCGGACAGTTGATCGCCTCGGCCATTTCGGATCAGGATGATCGCTGGCGTCTGTTTGCGCCTTTCGGGGCCACCTGGGGCGGTGGCTTTGCCGGGCGCGTCGCCGCCCAGCTTGAGTATTGGCGCATGCAAATGCTCGACCGGGCCGGGGAATGGCGGCATCGCCGTGGTTCGTCTTCAGGGTCTTCGACCGGTTCCCGGGCACAGGCGGTTATCTCAGACGGGCCAACTGCTCCGTGATTTCCTGGAAGGCCGGTTCCAGCACGGTTTCGTGGTCGGGCAGGTTGTAGGAAATCCAGAGTGAATAGTCGGACGAGCGGCCCTTCAAGTGCCAGAAGCTTTCCAGCAGGGCCCGCTCGTCGGTGCCGCCCGTCCGGAATGTAATGCCTTGCTCTGCCACGCCGCTGAGGCGCAACAGGGCATAGCCAGCCTTCTGGTAGGCATCGGCAAACCGCTTCGCCTCATCCCGGCCCGTATCCGGCGCATGCTGCCGGATTACCAGTTGCATGCCCCGTTCGGATGTATAGATGCAGCCGGCAAGCCGTGTCCGGGCGGCCGCCAGCACCTTGGTCCGGGTCAAGTCTCCAAGCCGGTTCGGGCAACTCAGGCCGGAAAAATGACGCATGCCAAGTGCGTCATTGACCCAGCCGGCCTCGTACTCGCTTTGCACCTTTGGAGCAGCCGTCTGTGCAAGCACAGGTTCTGGCTGCAACAAGCCTGCCAGGATCAGACAGGCTGCAAGCCAGGCAGAGGCGGAGAGGCGACACAGGTGTTGCATGTTTCAGCGTTGCTCGCGCCGGGTCATGAAGGCAAGCCGTTCGAACAGATGCACATCCTGCTCGTTCTTGAGCAGTGCCCCGTGCAGAGGCGGGATCAACCGCTTGGGATCCTTTTCCCTGAGCACTGACGGATCGATGTCCTCGTTCAGCAACAGCTTGATCCAGTCCAGAAGTTCCGAAGTCGACGGTTTCTTCTTCAGTCCTGGAACATCGCGGATGTCATAAAACAGCGACAGGGCTTCGCGCAGCAGTCTGTCCTTGAGACCGGGAAAATGCACGGCAACGATCTCGGCCATGGTCTCCCGGTCGGGGAACTTGATGTAGTGGAAGAAACACCGGCGCAGGAATGCGTCCGGCAGGTCCTTCTCGTTGTTCGAGGTGATGATCACCACCGGCCTTTGCCGGGCCTTCACCAGTTCGCCGGTCTCGTAGACATAGAACTCCATCCGGTCGAGTTCCTGCAGCAGGTCATTGGGAAACTCGATATCGGCCTTGTCGATCTCGTCGATCAAGAGGACCGGACGGACGTCGCTGGCGAAGGCATCCCAGAGCTTGCCCTTGCGGATGTAGTTGCGGATGTCCTTGACCCGTTCGTCGCCAAGCTGGCTGTCGCGAAGGCGGGACACGGCGTCATACTCGTATAGTCCCTGCTGCGCCTTGGTGGTCGACTTGACATGCCATTCGAGCAAAGGCGCGGCCAAAGCTCCGGCCACCTCGGTGGCCAGAACGGTCTTGCCGGTCCCCGGTTCGCCCTTGACCAGCAGTGGCCGCTCCAGCGTCACCGCCGCGTTGACCGCTACCCTGAGGTCTTCGGTGGCAATGTAACTCGTGGTCCCGTTGAATCGCATGTCTGCCGTGGCCTCTTCCTGTTTCGGGCAGGAGAGTAGGGCGGGGAAAGGGGGCGTGCAAGCCTAGGCCGGAACCGGCGTACAGGGCGTGTTTTTCCCGGTGTCCCGGCAGCTTTTGCCGCCGCCCGGCAGGAATGCTCTCATGGCGCCAGGACAGAACAGACGCGGAGATCTGGCCTTAATTCAATGAATTCAATTGCTTAATTTGTTTGTTCTGATTGGCACGCTGTTTGCGAGGGGAGAGCAGGGCCATTCCTGTTTTATTGAGTCCAAGAGGAAGCGGAATGAGTATTTACGGGGCAATCAACGCGGCGACTTCCGGCCTTTCGGCTCAGTCGAAGGCGCTTGAGAACATTTCGGGCAACGTCGCCAACTCCCAGACGATCGGCTACAAGCGCCTTGACACCACCTTTGCCGACCTTGTGTCGAGTGGCGGTGCGGTGCAGGGCAAGCAGGTCGCCGGGACCACGCTGGCAACGTCGCGTGCAACCAACACAGTCTCGGGCGCTATCGTTGCGTCCCAGGTCGATACGTATCTGGCGATTAACGGCAAGGGCTACTTTGTCGTGACCAAGGCTGCCGATGTCATCGATGGCCAGACGACCTTTGCGGATGCCGAGTATTATTCGCGTGCCGGCGACTTCGAGCTGGACGAAAACGGCTACCTGGTCAACAGCGCGGGCTACTTCCTCAAAGGGTTCCAGCTCGATCCGCTGACGGGCAATGCCGTGGGTGACAGCGCTACTGTCATCCAGATCTCGAAGAAGCCGATGGCAGCGAAGGCGACGTCCGAGATCCGCTATCAGGCCAACCTTCCGACTTATCCGTTGACGAAGAACGCAGATAAAACGGTGCCTGGTAGCCAGTATCTTGATACTTCGGGTGCTATCACCGCGACATCAAACATCACCAACGCGGATCTCCAGGACTTCCTGGATTCGTCCATTTCCGGTCAGTCCATCACGTCCTATGACCAGAATGGTGCGCCTGTGAACGTTGAGGTCCGTTGGGCGCAAACCGCGCCGAACACCTGGAACGCTTATTATTCGGCCGGTCGGGATGCTGCTACGGCTGCGCCCGCTGATGTGATGTGGAACCTGATCGGTCAGACGACTTTTACGGCTGCCGGCAAGATGGACGTGCTGACGCCGCAGGCTCCCAATACATTGGCGCCCGGCGGCGCCGGGTTCGTGATCGACAACCTCACGGTTGGCGGCGTGAATGCCGGTAACATCCAGTTTACCTTCAAGAATGATGCGCTCACCCAGTACGCCGATCCCAAGGGGCTTGCGTCATCTGTTGCGCTGAACCAGGACGGCTACGCCGCCGGGCAAGTCGTTGGCGTGACCATCGACGCTGCTGGTCGGGTGACGGCTTCCTACTCCAACCAGCAGCAGCTGGCGATCTATGAGATCCCTATCGCGACCTTCAGCGCGGAACATAACCTGCGCCGCGTCGATGGAGCTGCCTTCGCAGCAACGCCCTTGTCCGGGGTGCCGGTGTTTGGCGAAGGCGGCTCTGTGCTGTCCAACAGCTATGAGGCATCCAATGCCGACATCGCTGCCGAATTCGCCAAGTTGATCATCACGCAGCAGGCCTATTCCGCAAACTCCAAGGTCGTCACCTCTGCCGACGAGATGCTGAACAGCGCCCTCAACATGATCCGCTGACGCGGGAAACGTGAACGGTGAGGGCGGCCACTCCAGCCGCCCCGCCTGAAGGTAAGGGTCCGGAGGCGCATATGAGTTTGACGTCTGCCCTCAACACCGCCTTGTTTGGCCTGACTCACAATCAGCGCCAGATCGATGTGACAGCGGCAAATATTGCCAACGCCAATACCGCTGGCTACACCGCCAAGCGCGTCGAGGCGAATGTCTATTTTGACAAGCACGGCAATGTGTCCGGGCTGTTGACCAGCAATATTCGCCGCGACATTGACCAGGCAATCCAGGGGAACTACTGGGACAGTCTTGCCCAGACTGCTTTCGCCAACACGCGCCACGCCTATACCAGCGAGATCGACCGGACGATCGGCAGCCTCGGGGACTCGTCTTCGTTGCCCTCGTTGATGTCCAAGCTCAACTCCAATCTCGCCAGTCTCGTCAGTGCGCCCGACAGCTATGCCGCGCGCCAGGAGTTTCTCGGCACTGCCGATTTGCTGGCCCGCCGTCTCAACTCGACCTATGAAGACCTGCAGAACATGCGCACGCGCGCCGACAGCGCGATTGGCAATCAGGTTGGTGAGGTCAATCAGTTGCTGGCGCGGATCGAAGAGATCGACAAGGAAATCCAGTCTGCCAAGCTGACGGGCATGCCTGGCGTTGATCTGCATGACCAGCGGGATCGTTATCTTGAACAGATATCGAGTTATCTTGATGTGTCCGTGTCGTTCGACAACAACGGCTTCACGCGGATCAATACCTATTCAGGCCAGATCCTCTACAGCGATGGTCAAGCAGCCAAGCTTGAGTTCAAGCCAACCGGAACCTTGAAGCCAGGTGAAGACGGCAACACGATTACTGTCGTGACTCCTGGCGGGACGCCTTACGATCTCGTCTCGGCCTCTCGCTCCGGCTCCATGATGGCGCTTGTCAGTCTGCGGGACGAGACACTGCCGGAGGCTCAGGCGCAGCTTGATGAACTGGCTTCCCAGTTGTCGCTCGCCTTCTCGAACGTTGATGTTGCAAGCACGGCTACGACAGTTGGCCCCGAAACCGGTTTTACCCTTGATATCGCCGGCTTGCAGGCAGGCAACACGGTGTCGCTGTCCTATGTCGACAGTGGCGGGACGACGCGGAACGTCAGCTTTGTTGCGGTGAAGGACCCGTCGCTGTTGCCTTTGGCTGCGTCCACGACAGCGAGGCCGGATGACATCGTCTTCGGCATTGATATCTCGAGCGGAAACACTGCGAACTACATCACCCAGATCGCGACGGCCCTGACCGGCTCCAATCTCGCTGTAGCCGATGACGGAACGGGCAAACTGCGCGTTTTGGGTGACACAGGCACCAACACCGTTGCCAAGTCCCTGTCCGCCAATGTCACCACGACGGCCTCGTCGAACCAGGGGCTTGGGCTTGCGGTGTTCATGGACGGCCGCAACGGCCAGGAGCTTTACACGGGCGCACTGGAGAACGGCGGGCAACGAACCGGGTTTGCGCGGTCCATTTCCCTCGATCTGACCTTGAAGTCCGACAGTTCCAAGCTGGTCAACTACCAGACAACGCCGACGACCAACTCGCCAAAGGATTCCTCGCGGCCGCAGTATCTGCTGGATGCCTTGAGCAAGACGAATTTTTCCTTCGATGCCTCGACCGGTATCGGAACTGAAGGGGATCCGTTCAAGGGAACGGTCATGGGATTCGTCAACCAGTTTGTCTCTTATCAGGGTGAGCAGGCTGAAACGGCAAAGCAGACAGCCAGTGCCCGGACAACGCTGACGCAGAATCTCGCGATCCGTTATGAAGAAGACTACAAGGTTGATGTGGATGCAGAGCTTGGGTTTTTGATCCAGTTGCAGAACGCATACTCGGCGAATGCGCGCGTGATGCAGGCTACGCGTGAAATGTTCGATGTTCTCCTGAACTCTGTCTAGAGGTTCGCATGGCTATCGGTTCCATCACTTCGTCCCGTGGGTATCTGACCCAGCAGTTGACGTCGCTCAGCCGGACGCTGACGGAGAAGACCGGCCAACTGGCGACAGGCAAGATCGCAACCACCTATGGCGGCGTTGGCAATCAACGTGGGCTTGATCTGGAACTCACCCAGAAGGTGAAGCGGATCGAGGCCTATCAGGAAACGATTACGATGAGCCGTCTGCATATCAAGACGCTCAACATCAATCTCGACCGCCTCGAAAAGCTGCGGATCCAGGCAAAAGATGCCATGGATATCAATAACTTCGAGCTACAGGCTGATGGCCAGACCTCGACCCAGGCAACTGCAGAAATCCTGCTGACGGAGGCGATCAGCCTGCTGAACTCCGAGGTTGGCGGTCACTACCTGTTCGGCGGCAGCGATTCCAGCACCAATCCCGTTCGTCAGATGAAAGAGATTCTGGACGGCGTTGATGGCAAGGCCGGGTTGAAGCAGGTGCTGTCGGAGTTCTGGCAGGCCAACCGCGGTGTGAGTGAAATGGGCCGGCTGGACATGTCGGCTTTGACGACGACGCTGGACGGTTTTGGGGCTCCCTTGACCTCCTCTTTCACGGTGACAGAAGACGGGGCGCATGATTTCGGCTTTGATATCAAGGCTGTTACCTCTGACTTGAGCAATCTGACGCTGACCGCGCCGACCGGTATCGATCCGGACAGCTTTGGTGTGGAGTTCACCGGGCAGCCCTTGCCAGGCCAGAAGATCACCCTTGAATTGGCACTGCCGCCGGCAGGGGAGCGGACGACAAAGATAGAGTTGACGTCGACCGTGAGCGGCAACGCGAAGAATACGTTCCTGATCGGTGCTGATCTTGCCGAGACAGCTGCGAACCTGCGCACGGCAATTACCGATGCCCTGAAGGAAGAAGCGAGTACAACCTTGCGCGCAGCCTCCGATGAATGGGCCGCAGCTTCCTTTTTTGACAGCTTTGGCGGCAATCCGCCGATGCGTGTGAGTGGTCCTCCCTACGACACGGCGACGGCGCTGGTGGATGGTTCGGCGACGACCACGTCCTGGTATATCGGAGAAAACACCGCCACAAGTGATCCCCGGCAGGACAAAATAGCGGCTGTCGATGACAATCTGCGCCTTGGTTATGGCGTTCGTGCCAATGAGCAGGGCCTGACCGACGTGATCAAGTCACTCTCGACTTTCATCGCGGGAGACTTCTCCGGAAATACGTCCACGGACGAACAATACTACACCGCGCTCGCCGACCGCATGAAGGCGACGATCCAGCCGCAAGGCACAGCCCGGTCCGGTATTGTCGACATCACGACGGAAGTTGCCATCGCCTTCCGGTCGATCGAATATACCGCCGAGCGTCACACCGTGCTGAAGTCAGGCTATCAGGGCACCATCGCCGAGATCGAAGGCGTCGACAAGGAAACCCTGGCAGTCGAGATCGTGCAACTTCAGACCATGCTGGAGGCGTCCTACAGGGCATCCTCGATCGCTATGAAGATGTCGCTGGCTGACTATCTCTGAAAAGTACCGGGTTGATGGATATAAAAAGGCCGCGCGAACTGATCGCGCGGCCTTTTCCGTGTCTTGATGTTGCAGTCTGCGTCAGGTCGCGGCGGCGGCCGGTTGAGCGCGCAGGCCTTCAGCGATGCTGCGATTGATCGAGATCAGCGTGTTCAGCTTTTCCGGCTGCGGATCGATCAGGATGTCCATTGTGTGGCGGAAAATGAACACGCCAAGCGTCGCGATGTTGTCCTTGATCGGCTGCGGCAGCGGGTTTTCCGGATTGGTGACCGAAGTCACCAGAATGGTCCAGAGCTTGCGGTTGTAGGTCAAGGCCTCGTCCTTCTCCGCGAAGGGGGTCTCCTCCCACTCGTCCTTGACAAGCTGCAGTCTAGCGGCCGCCTTCATCAGGATCGTCGCTTCCAGTTCCCGCGGAGAAACGGCGACCTGGCTCGTTTTCTGATAAGCCTGTGCTGCCTGCTTGTACATGACTGATAAGCGTCCTCTCGTACTCGATAAGCTTCTTTGCTTCCTTCAGAGCCTTGTAGAAGGCACCTCCCAGGATCGAGTTACTCACCTTTGTAACATAAGGAATGGTACTCGGCGCTGCCCGGATAATGTCGTTGACCAGTGTAAAGTAGTCGTCCTTAATTTTTTCTATATCTGCCGAAAGATACATCAGCTGCACAGCGAGATAAATCCGCTTTGCGGGCGTATCTGCCGTTGCGGGAGTCAGGATGTCCTTTTCGCGGAGGATTGGCGCCTGACCTTCTATGAAGAGCCGGGTGCGCTGATTGTCATTGGTAATGACGCTGTCGCCAACGATGATCCTCTCGCCTGGCTTCAACTCTACCTTGAGCGCCATGACCAGCCCTCCACAGTGCAGTTTGGTTCACAACCATTAACCAAATGGTTAACGACGCCCATGCGATCTTTAACGTTTCGACGTATTCCCATCAGCCGAACAGGCTGAGCACGCTCTGGTCCGCCTGGTTGGCGAGCGAGAGGGCGGTGGAGGACAGCTGCTGCCGGGTCTGGAGCGCCAGCATGTTCGCGCCTTCCTGATTCATGTCGGCGATGGTGAGAGCGCCTGCTCCGACTTCCAGAGTGTTGATCAGTTGCTGTGTGAACTTCTGACGGACCTCAACGGTCGACAAGGTGGTGCCGAAGGACGACGCAGAAGACCGAAGTGTCGCCAGGGCCGAATTGATGGCCTGCAAGGTTCGCTCGATATCGGTGTCGTCCTTGAAGTCTGAGTCGGTCGCGGTCAGCTTCACAGTCCCGTCTGTTGTCGCGAGCGCTGCAATATTGAAGTCCGGGTTGGAACTCTTGATATCGAAAGACACATCTCCGATCAGACTGACCGTTCCTCCTGAGAACCCTGCCTTCAAACCTTTTACGCCATTGATCAGCTTCACCATGTCTTCCACAGTGGTGCTTGAGCTCACCTCGAGCCGGGCGGCCTCGAAGCCATTTCCATCGACGATCTTGAGCACGTCGCCAACCTGATAGCTGCCGGAACTGATCAGCTGCGCGGATGCTGTCAATTGGGCAGCTGTCAGGGTCGTTGTTCCGGTGGCTATGCCGCCGTTCGTTGCGGTGCCGCCACCTGTGGCGTCCTTTGCGATCGTGACGTTTACGCCAACACCGGATGTCACTGTAATTGCGTCCGTGCCTTCGTCGAAGGTCGCCTTGATGCCGCCGACGCTGTTCAGCGCATTGACGTAGTCCTGGACTGTCTTGATCTCGCCTGCGGCGGAGCCAACAGTGAACGTCTTCGTCGTGACACCATCGGAGACCGAGATGATGTTGCCATCTGCCCAGGCACCAAGTTCTGTCAGGTCGGAAGAGGCTTGCAGGCCCGTCAGGCTGAGGGTTCCGGTCGCGGAACTGAGCGAGAAAGATGACGTAGCGCCTGCGCCGGTTGCCAGGTCATTGAGTGCGAGGCCCTCCTCCAGAGAGGTGTCCGTGAAGTCGACGGGCATCACCTTGAGGTTTGAGGTGCTGTCCTCGTTGAAGATGACCGTAAGTTCGTTGCCAGCCCCAGCCAAAAGGTTCTTGCCCTTGTAGCTGGCATCCCGCGCCATGTCTTCGATCTGTTCCATTACGGCGTTGTAGCGCTCGGCATAGATCTTGCGCTCATATTCGCTTTGGGTCTGAAGAGCCTGGTTGGCAATGGCCTTGGCAGATTCCACCAGCTTGGTGATCGATGTGATGCCGTTGTCGGCTGCCTTGATGGTCTGGACGGCCTGTCCCATGCTGTCGAGCAGGTTGTTCAGATCCTTGGCCCGGTCATTGAGGCCGGCAGCCGTAAAAAACGAGTTCGGATTGTCGAGGGCGCTGTTGACCTTCAATCCTGTGGCCAGACGGTTCTGCGTCGTGGACATCAGATTGGCGGTATTCTTGAGCGAGAGCAGGTTCTCCCGGACGGCGCTGGACAGGACAATGTCGCTCATGGCGTGCTCACCGATCTCTACAAATGTGGTCCACTAACAAACCACTGACGATGTTCTGACCTTATTTCTTAATGAAAAGTAAATGCGCTGTGTACCTGTTAACGGTTTGGTGAGCGAAGTTACCAAATGGTTTCTTTTATCCGATTGAAAAATATCGAGAAAATTTGAGTGGGGAGAACCGGGGCTCAATGGTCGAAATAAAAAAGGCGGGGCTTTCGCCCCGCCTTCGCAGTGAGTGTCAGGTTGTGAGTCGTGCGACTGATTCTTAGAACAGCGACAGCACCGTCTGGTCCGCCTGCGAGGCGAAGGACAAAGATGTCGATCCCAGCTGCTGCCGGGTCTGCAGGGCCAGAAGGTTCGCACCTTCCTGGTTGGTGTCGGCGAGGGTCAGCTTGCCGGCGCCTTCCTGCAGCGTGTTGATCATCTTCTTCGTGTAGTCCTGACGGATTTCCACGGTCGACAGGTTGGTGCCGAACTCGGACGCCTGCGAGCGCAGGTTCGAGAGGGCGTTGTTCAACCTGTCGACAACCTTGTTGATCGCCTCGTCAGTGGCAAAGCCGGATTCCTGCTGCGCTATAACGTTCACGCCATCCGTATCTGCCGTGAAAGTTGAGGCATTGAAGTCGGCGTTGTCGCTCTTCAGCGTCAGCGAGACATCGCTCTCGATGGTGACCTTGCCGGTGCCGGTGTTGAAGGAGGCATTGACGCCGTTGAAGTCCTTGATGAAGTCAACGAGATCTTCAACCGTCGTGTTCTTGCCGACTTCCAGCGAGCCCAGTTCGTAGCCGTTGCCGTCTTCCAGGGTCAGTGTGTCACCGACGTTGAACGAGCCGGAGTTGACGAGGAGCTGCGACGTGGCGGTGTAGTTGGCTGCGGTGAGAGAGGCCAGGTCAGCCGGTGCCGGTGTTGCTGCGCCCCCGTCGGTGTTGCGCAGGAAGACGTCATCGTTCGAGGTGATGCTGAGCGTGCCGGTCTTTTCATCGAACTCGGCGCGGACGCCGGCGGCCTTGTTGATCTCGTCGACGACATTCTGCACGGTCGTGCCCGCACCGATGGTGATGGCTGCGGTGCCGGAGACCAGAGCGCCGCCGCCGGAGGCAGCCGTGCGCAGCTGAAGCACGTCGCCCAGCTCAAGGCTGGTGGCGTCCGAGATCAGCGAGCCGGAGGTCAGGGTGTTGCCGGAGGTGTTGGTAAAGGTGAGCGTGGCCTTGCCGCCTTCCAGCTGCAGCGAGGAGGCGCCGCCCTTGGCTTGCTTCAGGTCGGTCAGGTTGAGCCCGGCCGACAGGGTCGTGTCGGTGTAATCGACGGCCGAGACGGTCAGCTTGGAGGTGTTGTCCTCGTTGAAGATCGCCGTGAGATCGTTGCCTTCGCCGCCCAGAAGGTTCTTGCCCTTGTAGGACGAATCCTTCGCAACGTCCTCGATCTGCTTCAGCAGATCGTTGTACTGCTTGGCGTACTGGGCGCGCTCGTACTGGCTCTGGGTCTGCAGGGCCTGGTTGCCTTTGGCCTTTGCGGTCTCGACCAGCTTGGTGATCGAGGTGATGCCCTGATCGGCTGCCTTCATCGTCTGCACCACCTGGCCCATGTCGTCGAGCAGGCTGCTGAGATCATTCGCACGGAAATTGAGGCCCGATGCGGTGAAGAAGGAGTTCGGATTGTCGAGGGCTGAGTTGACCTTCTTGCCGGTTGCGAGGCGGTTCTGAACACCGGACATCAGGTCGGCGGTGGTCTGGAGCGTCAGCAGGTTCTGCCGTACGGCAGCCGACAGGGTAATATCGGACATTACTAATCCCTTTCCTGGGGCAGATACTGGTACCGCTCTTCCTGAGCGGGTTGGCCCTGATCATCTTTAGTTAACCTTAATCAAGGGTTAACGATGCCGGGCTCCTGTTTACCATTTCTGCACACAGGTTACTGAAACCCTCTGAATTCGTTGCGTTATGCAAAATGAGCGTGGCGAGTTTGGATAAAAATTTTACGTCACAGGCCAACTTGCAACAGAAGACTGTCTACCGGGCCCGGCGAGGGCAGGGGGCCATGTTCGCGCAAATGCAAAAGGCGGGGCTTTCGCCCCGCCTTCGCGGTGAGTGTCAGGTTGTGAGTCGTGCGACTGATTCTTAGAACAGCGACAGCACCGTCTGGTCCGCCTGCGAGGCGAAGGACAAGGATGTCGATCCCAGCTGCTGCCGGGTCTGCAGGGCCAGAAGGTTCGCACCTTCCTGGTTGGTGTCGGCGAGGGTCAGCTTGCCGGCGCCTTCCTGCAGCGTGTTGATCATCTTCTTCGTGTAGTCCTGACGGATTTCCACGGTCGACAGGTTGGTGCCGAACTCGGACGCCTGCGAGCGCAGGTTCGAGAGGGCGTTGTTCAACCTGTCGACAACCTTGTTGATCGCCTCGTCAGTGGCAAAGCCGGATTCCTGCTGCGCTATAACGTTCACGCCATCCGTATCTGCCGTGAAAGTTGAGGCATTGAAGTCGGCGTTGTCGCTCTTCAGCGTCAGCGAGACATCGCTCTCGATGGTGACCTTGCCGGTGCCGGTGTTGAAGGAGGCATTGACGCCGTTGAAGTCCTTGATGAAGTCAACGAGATCTTCAACCGACGTGTTCTTGCCGACTTCCAGCGAGCCCAGTTCGTAGCCGTTGCCGTCTTCCAGGGTCAGTGTGTCACCGACGTTGAACGAGCCGGAGTTGACGAGGAGCTGCGACGTGGCGGTGTAGTTGGCTGCGGTGAGAGAGGCCAGGTCAGCCGGTGCCGGTGTTGCTGCGCCCCCGTCGGTGTTGCGCAGGAAGACGTCATCGTTCGAGGTGATGCTGAGCGTGCCGGTCTTTTCATCGAACTCGGCGCGGACGCCGGCGCCCTTGTTGATCTCGTCGACGACATTCTGCACGGTCGTGCCCGCACCGATGGTGATGGCTGCGGTGCCGGAGACCAGAGCGCCGCCGCCGGAGGCAGCCGTGCGCAGCTGAAGCACATCATTGACTTCAAGGGCGGTGGAGTCAGAGATCAAAGATCCGGACGTCAGGGTGTTGCCGGAGCCGTTGGTGAAGGTGATCGTGGCCTTGCCGCCCTCCAGCTGCAGCGAGGAGGCGCCGCCCTTGGCTTCCTTCAGGTCGGTCAGGTTGAGCCCGGCCGACAGGGTCGTGTCGGTGTAGTCGACGGCCTGCACGGTCAGCTTGGAGGTGTTGTCCTCGTTGAAGATGGCCGTGAGATCGTTGCCTTCGCCGCCCAGAAGGTTCTTGCCCTTGTAGGACGAATCCTTCGCAACGTCCTCGATCTGCTTCAGCAGGTCGTTGTACTGCTTGGCGTACTGGGCGCGCTCGTACTGGCTCTGGGTCTGCAGGGCCTGGTTGCCTTTGGCCTTTGCGGTCTCGACCAGCTTGGTGATCGAGGTGATGCCCTGATCGGCTGCCTTCATCGTCTGCACCACCTGGCCCATGTCGTCGAGCAGGGTGCCGAGGTCCTTGGCGCGGTTGCTGAGACCCGACGCTGTGAAGAAGGAGTTCGGATTGTCGAGGGCTGAGTTGACCTTCTTGCCGGTTGCCAGCTTGTTCTGGACGCCAGACATCAGGTCTGCGGTGGTCTGCAACGTCAGCAGGTTCTGCCGTACGGCAGCTGACAGGGTAATATCAGTCATTACTAGTCCCTTTCCTGGGTCCATCACGTGCCGCCGCTCTTCCTGAGCGGGTATGGAGCAATCATGATTTGGTAACCCTAATCAAAGGTAAACGTCTGAAATTTTAAGGTTAATCAAACGTAAACCTGAAAATTGAAAGCTTTGACGGATAGGGAGGGGCTTTAGTAAAAGATTAACCCTGCGGCGTCTGTCGCAAGGGTAAGGGCTGAAACGCAAAGCGGCGGGCCGAGGGCCCGCCGCTTGCGTTGTCTTTTGTGTCGTGTGGATCAGAACAGACGCAGCACGTTCTGGTCGGCCTGCGAAGCCAGCGACAGGGCCGTGGAGGCCAGGGACTGCTGGGTCTGCAGGGCCAGGAGGTTTGCACCTTCCTGGTTGGTGTCGGCGAGGGTGAGCTTGCCGGCGCCTTCTTCCAGGGTGTTGATCATCGCCTTGGTGAAGTCCTGGCGGTTCTGCACGATCGACAGGTTGGTACCGAAGGTCGAGGCCTGGGC
>NZ_JBHYDX010000019.1:0-91355 GCF_051860505.1 Pannonibacter sp.
GCTTCACCGCCATCAAAACCCCCGAAGCACCAAACAAAACAATCCTCTCGCTTCACGGGGAATTATGCAACAGGCCCTCAAGGGGGGAGAGGGGCCTTGGGCCACCACCGAGCAGATCGAGCGGCACCGCGAGCGCGCAAACAAAAGAGGCGGCCCGTGAGACCGCCCTCGAGGTTGATGACAAACCTCTACCTCACCGAAGTCATCCCGGCCAAGCGTAGCGCCGAGCCGGGACCGGAGAGTCGAGGCCTCTATGTTTCAATGAGTTAACCCGGAAGAGACCTAGGCTCTCCGGTCCCGGATCTCCGCTTCGCTGCGTCCGGGATGACCATAGAGGGATTGTTATCAGCAAAAAGGGCGGCCCGTCGGGGCCGCCCTTTTCCGTTCAAACCTCTGAGGACCTGCGTCAGCCGATGATGGCGTTCAGCGTGGCGCTCGGGCGCAGGGCGGCGGCGACCTTGTCGGCCGGGGCGTGGTAGTAGCCGCCAAGATCGACGGGCTTGCCCTGGACGGCGTTCAGTTCGGCGACGATCTTGGCCTCGTTCTCGGTCAGCGCCTTGGCGATCGGGGCGAAGTGGGCCTTCAGCTCGGCGTTCTTGTCCTGGGCGGCGAGGTTCTGCGCCCAGTAGAGGGCGATGTAGAAATGGCTGCCGCGGTTGTCGAGCTGGCCGACCTTGCGCTGCGGCGACTTGTCATTGTCGAGCAGCTTCTCGATGGCCCCGTCCAGCGTGTCGGCCAGAACCTGGGCCTTGGCGTTGGACTTGACGTTGGCCAGGTGCTCCAGCGAGGCGCCAAGGGCGCAGAACTCGCCGAGCGAATCCCAGCGCAGGTAGTTCTCTTCCATGAGCTGCTGCACGTGCTTGGGCGCAGAGCCGCCGGCACCGGTCTCGAACAGGCCGCCGCCGTTCATGAGAGGAACGATGGAGAGCATCTTGGCCGAGGTGCCGACTTCCAGGATCGGATAGAGGTCCGTCAGGTAGTCGCGCAGCACGTTGCCGGTGATGGAGATGGTGTCGAGACCCTTGGCGATGCGTTCGGTCGAATAGCGGGCAGCCTCGCTCGGCGACATGATCTGGAGGTCGAGACCGGAGGTGTCGTGCTCGGGCAGGTAGGCTTCCACCTTCTTGATCAGCTCCGCGTCATGGGCGCGGGCCTTGTCCAGCCAGAACACGCCCGGCATGCCGGAGAGGCGGGCCCGGCTGACGCCGAGCTTCACCCAGTCGCGGATCGGGGCGTCCTTGGTGAGGCAGGCGCGCCAGATGTCGCCGGCCTCGACCTCATGCGCGATCAGCGTGGTGCCGGCGGCGTCGACGATGCGGATGGTGCCGTCGCTGGCGGCCTTGAAGGTCTGCGGATGCGAGCCGTATTCCTCGGCCTTCTGCGCCATCAGGCCGACGTTCGGCACGGTGCCCATCTTCGACGGGTCAAGCGCGCCGTTCTTCTTGCAGAACTCGATCACCGCGTCATAGACGCCGGCATAGGAGCTGTCTGGGATCACGCATTTGGTGTCGTGTTCCCTACCGTCCGGGCCCCAGCCCTTGCCGCCGGCGCGGATGAGGGCTGGCATGGAGGCGTCGATGATGACGTCGGACGAGACATGCAGGTTGGTTAGCCCCTTGTCCGAGTTCACCATGTAGAGCGCCGGGCCGGCGTCGAGCGCGGCCTTCAGATCGGCCTGCAACTCGGCAGCATTCGGCAGGGCGGCAATCTTGGCTTCCAGATCGCCAAGGCCAAGGTCCGGGTTGACGCCGGCTTCTGCGATCGTCGCGCCGTGCTTGGCAAAGAAGTCCTTGAGGAACACCCTGACCACCTGGCCGAAGATGATCGGGTCGGAGACCTTCATCATCGTCGCCTTGAGGTGGACGGAGAACAGCACGCCCTGTGCCTTGGCATCGGCGATCTCGGCGGCGAGGAAGGCGTCCAGCGCCTTGGCGCTGAGGAACGTGCCGTCGAGCACGTCGCCGGCGTCCAGCTTCAGGTTGTTCTTCAGAACTGTGACGGCGCCATCCTTGGCCACGTGCTCGATCTTCGCGGTGCCGGCGGAGGCGGCGGCGATGGTGACCGACGTCTCGTTGGCGGCGAAGTCGTTCTTGCCCATGGTGGCGACATGGGTCTTGGAAGTCGGCGCCCAGGTGCCCATCGAATGGGGGTTCTTCTTGGCGAATTCCTTCACGGCCTTGGGCGCGCGGCGGTCGGAGTTGCCTTCGCGCAGCACCGGGTTCACGGCCGAACCCTTGATGGCGTCATAGATCGCCTTGACGGCCTTTTCCTCGTCCGTGGCCGGCGCGTCCGGGTAGGACGGGATGGCATAGCCCTGCGCCTGCAGTTCCTTGATCGCGGCGTTCAGCTGCGGCTGCGAGGCGGAGATGTTCGGCAGCTTGATGACGTTGGCGTCTGGCTCGATCACCAGGCGGCCGAGTTCGGCGAGGTCATCGGGCTGCTTCTGCGCGTCGGTCAGGTATTGGGGCAGGTTGGCCAGGATGCGGCCGGCCAGCGAAATGTCCTTGGTGTCGATGGTGATGCCGGCCGGCTTGGCGAAGGCCTTGATGATCGGCAGCAGCGAGGCGCTGGCCAGTTCAGGGGCTTCGTCGACCTTGGTGTAAATGATGTCGGCCATGTCGTGTGCTTCCTGGAACGTGAGGATGGAACGGCTGTGATGCGGGCTCGGGACCCGGATTCTCATTCGAGATCTCGTATACAGTTGTGCGCAATATTTGCGAAGGCACAGCCGCAACAATTTGCAGGGTGTTCTAGCAAACAGGGGGGAAAAGGCAATCAATCGAAAGCCGCAGCCCAAACCGCAAGCCGGGTCGCGTTTCGCAAATGCGTCAGACGCACGAAGGCCGGCGACGTCCGCCGCCGGCCAACATGCGAGGATTATTCGGCGGTTGCGCGGGCGGCGAGGCCGATGGCGATGTAGCTCCAGCCGTTGAACAGGATGGAGATGCCGGCCATCAGGCCGAGGGCCCAGTCCGCCGACGCGGGCAGTTCTGCCCAGATCATGCCACCGGCAGCGAGCGAGACGACGCCGGCGATCAGCACCCAGATCCACCCCGAGTGCGGGCGCAGGCGCAAGGCAAAGACGATTTGCGACAGGCCTTGCGCCACGAAGACAGCGGCGACAACCAGCGTGAGGGCCAGCGTTCCGGCGAGCGGGTTGGTGTAGATGATGATGCCGCCGGCCAGCGCGATGATGCCGGTGATCAGCGACCAAAGGAAACCGGTCCAACCCTGCACCTTGAATGACTGATAGATCTGGATCGCCCCACCGATGACCAGCACGGCAGCGATGAGCAGCGTTACAGCGATCGAGGCGGCAAGCGGCGCAGCGATGATCACCAGCCCGCCCAGCACCAGAATGGCGCCGAGAGCGACAAACCAGCCCCAATTTTCCCGCACGCGGGCCGCGATGGATTCGAGGTTGTGGTCTTGGCTCATTGATCTTGCTCCGTGTTTCAGGGTCCCCGGACCACTCTGCGTGCGCCCGAACCAGGTCCACCATGAGTTGCAAGCCGTTACATCCTCGTGAAAATTGTCAGGATAGTCTGCCGATTTCACGCGTGGCAACTGCCATCGCTAAATGGACCGGGCCAGATGGACAGGTGCGGCCTGCAAACGCGATCGCTACTTCAAGTCCGCTGAGTCGATCCCGAGCGCGGTGACGGCCCCGACCTGGTTGACAATGGCGCACCAGATCCGTCCGGTCGGAAAGCGGGCGCAGCCAGGATCATAGGCGATCTTGCCGGGCAGTTGCTTCAGGACCTGCCAGTTTCCGGGGGCCGTCCGGCGCGTCGCGGTGATCTCATTGGCTGAATTGCGGAAGAAGACATAGTAGTCGCCCTGGACGGGTGAGGCGCGAAACACCTCCGGCCGGTCGAGCAGGGGCAGTTTCAGCGTTTCAATCTGGGGCGCGGCACCGATGGCGGCCGCGCTGGCGTTTTCGTAGAACTCGAAGCCCTTTGTGTCCCGGTTGCGCATCAGGCAAGGCACGGGCGAAACATTCATGTCCGAACAGGACGGCGCCGTATTATAGAAGCGGTCCTGTGTGGTTATCTGCCATGTTCCGTCACTGCGCCATTGCCACAGGCGGTTGTCGCGTCCGATCGCGTAGATGAAGAGCGCTTGTTGCCCAAACAGGTCGAGGCGGATGACGTCCGGATCTGACAGCACCTTGCCGCCTGTGCTGGTAAATCCCGTCCATTTGCCGGACTTGATGTCATAGGATGTGTATTGCACCGAGTCATCGGACCAACGAACGGCGCAGACCACTGATCCGAGGCCGTTGTTGGCGCAAGCGGGCGCTCCCTTGAGAGAGCCGCCGATGCGCGCCCAGCCATACCATTCGCCCATGCCGTTACCGGCCTGCCACCACAAGGCGTTGTCCTGGCCGCGAATGAAAATGGCAACCCGCTGCGTGCTGCCGCTGCCCCAGACCACGACTGCCGTGCGGGACGTCGAGACGCCGCCGAGCGGCTTGAACTCGAGTGCCGCAATTGGCTGGGCCGACAAGAATCCGAGAACAATCAGGGACATGAACAGGCGTAGAAATTCCCGCGCCCTGGCTGCAAGTGGCGTCATCTTGACCGCACTCCTGACTTTGCGACTGAGCTCTCTGCCGCAGCGGAAGAAGGGTGCCTCGTCTTGCTCCGGGCGTCAATCGGTGCAATCACAACCGCGCTTGCGAGGCGGTATTACCGGCTTCCGTCGAAGCGCTGGTTTTTGCCGCAAACATCCGCTAAATGCGGATCATCATGACAAGAAACGCAAATATCCGCGATGAGGCCCTGACCGTCGACGTCCGTCCGCCGGCAGTGATCCTGTGCGAACCGCAGTTGGGCGAGAACATCGGCACCGCCGCCCGCGCCATGGCCAATTTCGGGCTGACCGACCTGCGCATTGTCAATCCGCGCGACGGCTGGCCGAGCGAGAAGGCCCGTGCCGCGGCCTCGCGGGCCGACCATGTCATCGACAAGGTCCAGGTCTTCGACAGTCTCGAGGCGGCCATCGCCGACCTTACCTTTGTTTATGCGACGACGGCCCGTTCCCGCGAAGTCGCCAAGCCGGTGCAGGGGCCGGACGAGGCCGCTGCCAAGGTCACCGGCCTTGGCGCGCAGGGACTGGCCACCGGCTATATCTTCGGGCGCGAGCGCTGGGGCCTTAATAATGAGGAAGTGGCGCTGGCCGATGCCATCGTAACTCTCCCGGTCGATCCGAACTTTGCCTCGCTCAATATTGCCCAGGCCGTTCTTGTCTGTGCTTATGAGTGGCGCAAGACGGCAACCAATGGCGCGCTGCCCTTCGTCCTCGACACCGAGGCCAATCCGCCGGTGCAGAAGGACGATCTGCTGCGTTTCTTCGAGCATCTGGAAGGCGCGCTGGACCGGGTCACGTTCTACCGCCCGATCGAACGCCGGCCGCATATCGTGCGCAACATCCGCAACATCTTCCAGAAGGCCGAACTGACCGATCAGGAAGTGAAGACCTTGCGCGGCATCATCGCCGCGCTGGAGGGGCGGCCGACGCGGCCGCGCAAGGATCAGAGTGATCAGCCGGACGACACGCCAGAGGCTTCGAGCGAATGAGCCGGCCCGTCCTCCTGTTCGATTCCGGTATCGGCGGGTTGACGGTCCTGCGCGAGGCGCGCGTGCTGATGCCGGAGCGCAGCTTTGTCTATGTGGCGGATGATGCCGGCTTTCCCTATGGCGGCTGGGAAGAGGAGGCATTGAAGGCGCGGCTTCTCTCCCTGTTCAAGGATCTGCTGCACCGGTTCGACCCTGAAGTGGCGGTGGTGGCCTGCAACACGGCCTTCACGCTGGCCGGTGCCGATCTGCGGGCAGCCTTCCCCGGCACGGTCTTTGTCGGCACTGTGCCGGCGATCAAGCCGGCGGCGGAGCGCACCCGCTCGGGCCTTATCTCCGTGCTAGCAACACCTGGCACGGTGAAGCGGGCCTATACCCGGGACCTGATCCAGTCTTTCGCCAGCCAGTGCCATGTGCAGCTCGTCGGCTCGCCGAAGCTTGCCAGCATGGCGGAGGCTTATATTCGTGGTGAGACGCTGCCCGACGAGGACGTGCGGGCCGAGATTTCCGGCTGCTTCCAGGAGCGGGAGGGCAAACGCACGGACATCGTCGTTCTGGCCTGCACGCATTATCCGTTCCTGGTGAATGTGTTCCGCCGTCTTGCGCCTTGGCCGGTCGACTGGCTCGACCCAGCGGAAGCAATTGCCCGACAGGCGCGTCGGCTGGTGCCGGCGCTGGACCGGCTCAAGGCCGATTCCCGTCCCGACCGGGTCGTGTTCACCTCCGATGCGCCGGATTTTGCCACCCGGCGCTTGGTGCAAGGCTTCGGCCTGTCGCCTCTGGTTTAGGAAATGGCCGGATTTCCGGCCTTTTTTGTCCAGAGACCATGTCCGCGCGTTTGACAATCCCGGTCGTCTCGTCTATTGACCCGCGATCCGTACGGGGCTTGCCCCTGTCGGTCCACGCACCCGTGGGGATTTTCCAGCCGGCGCAGTTCAGCTGGACCCCTGTCGATCAGATCGTTTTGGCAAATGTCGAGGCGGATCCGATAAAGGAGGGCGCGTTTCCTTAAAAAATGAGCCAAACGACAAAGGAAACAGCGATGTCGAAGCGCCACAGCGTTAAGTACAAGATCGACCGCCGCATGGGCGAAAACATCTGGGGTCGTCCGAAGAGCCCGGTCAACAAGCGTGAATATGGCCCGGGCCAGCACGGCCAGCGCCGCAAGGGCAAGATGTCCGACTTCGGCGTGCAGCTGCGCGCCAAGCAGAAGCTCAAGGGCTACTACGGCAACATCTCCGAGAAGCAGTTCCACAAGACCTACGTGGAAGCATCGCGGATGAAGGGCGACAGCTCCGAAAACCTGATCGGCCTGCTGGAGCGCCGTCTCGACGCGATCGTCTACCGCGCCAAGCTGGTACCGACCGTTTTCGCAGCCCGTCAGTTCGTCAACCATGGCCACGTCAAGGTCAATGGCAAGCGCGTCACCATCGGCAGCTACCGTTGCCGTCCGGGCGATGTCATCGAAGTCCGTGACCGTTCCAAGCAGATGGCCCTGGTCATCGAAGCGACCCAGTCGGCCGAGCGCGACGTTCCAGAGTATCTGGAAGTCGATCACAGCAAGATGACCGTCAAGCTGAACCGCGTCCCGGCCTTCAACGAAGTGCCGTACCCGGTCCAGATGGAACCGAACCTGATCGTCGAATTCTATTCGCGCTGATCGGTCTGGTTACCAGGCAATTGGAAAAGCCGCCCTCGGGGCGGCTTTTCTGTTTTGGGGCTACAGTTCCGGCACGGGCAGGGCGTCAACCAGGCGTGTCAGGCCGGAGGCATATTCCTCGCGCAGGCGCGTCAGATAGGTATCGCCTTCGTCGAAGGAGCGCATGCGGCGGGCCTCAAGCGAGCCGCTTTCATACAGCATCAGGTCAATCGGGGCGCCGACCGACAGGTTGGAGCGCATTGTCGCGTCGAAAGACAGCAGTGTCAGCCGGGCTGCTTCCTCAAGGCTGGTGTCATGCCGCAGCAATCGATCGAGGATCGGCTTGCCGTATTTGGTCTCGCCGATTTGCAGGAATGGCGTGCGCTCCGAGGCTTCCATGAAGTTGCCGGCCGAATAGATCTGGAACAGCCGGCGCTCTTCGCCCCGGATCTGTCCGCCCAGCAGGAATGAGGCGGAGGGATCGCCATAGGGATGCACAAAGCTGGCTTCGCGGGCGAGCACATCCCGCAGACAATCGCCGATCTTTTGCGCCGCATCGAACAGTGAACTGGACAGGGCAAGGTCCCGCTGCATGTCGCCGGAGCCATAGGCCTGGCGCAGCGCCGAGATGACCGCCTGTGTGGTGGCCAGGTTGCCGGCCGACAGCACGGTCATCAGCCGTTCGTCCGGCGTTGCAAACACCGCAAGCTTGGAGACCGTCGCGATCTGGTCAACGCCGGCATTTGTGCGCGAATCGGATGCCAGAAGCAGGCCGCGCTCAAGGAAAATGCCAAGGCAATAAGTCATGTCGAATTGCTCGCACCTGTGAAAACCACCGCTTACCATCTCGCACGGAAATGACTTCAAGCCTAACAGGGCGGCGAAATTCCTGCCGAAACCCGCCACTGTCACTGGTTTCAGTAAGGCGCAGGTAATAATTCTGACGCAGGGTCAATTCATAAATTACGCGCATATATGTGCGGTTGAACTGCCAGAGGTCATACAGAATGAAGAAAATCCTGCTGTCTGCCATCGCTCTTGTTTGCTTTGTCGGTGTTTCGAACGCAGCGGAAATCACGCTGACGACGGAAGACTACAAGCCTTACAACTTCATGGAAGGTGACAAGATTGCCGGCATCGGCGCAGATCAGGTGTTCGAACTGATGAAGCGCGCCGACGTGCCCTATAAGGCCGAGATGATGCAGTGGTCGCGCGCCATTGGTCTGGCCGAGAAGGATGCGAACACCTGCGTCTTTACCGCCTCGCACAGCGCGGAGCGCGACGCCCGCTTTGCCTGGGTCGAGCCGCTGTTCGTTGATCGCACCCTGCTGATCCGCAAGGCCGGCTCGTCAATTGCCCCGGCGAATGTTGACGAGGCCAAGTCTTACAGCATCGGCACACAGGCCAAGGATTACACCGAGGATCTTCTGAAGACCTCCGGGTTCCCGAAGATTGATCCGGCCAACAACCTGGAGCAGACCCTCAAGAAACTCGACGCCGGGCGTGTGGATCTGGTCGCTGTGTCTGGCTCCTATTTCGACAGCCTGAAGAAGACAGGGGCGCCGGTCGAGGAGGCCTTTGTTCTCAACGAGACGACGCTGTCGATGGCCTGCAATCTGGGCACCGATGCCGCAGCCCTCGACAAGATGCGCGCTGCCCTGAAGTCGATGATCGATGACGGCACCCAGGCCGCAATCGTCGCCAAATACCAGTAAGTTCGACTGACTTTTACTTGCCTGACTTCCACCTGCAGTCTCCCAAGACTCCTCTCAACTGGCCGCCCCTTCGGGCGGCCTTTCTTTTTCGCTCAACTCCTGCCCTCCCTGGCCTTTACAAAGCCGGAGTGGGGCGGCATAGCAGCCTGAAACACCGGGCCGCGACAGCCGCGCCGGACCAGGACCGAGACCCGACATGACAACTGCACCCGAAAGCCAGATGCTGGAGGCGGAGGACGCCATCGATGCGGATTGCCCGGCGATGCTGCGCGCCGCGCCGTCGTCTGTCGAGTTCAAGAAACTGCGCAAGCGGCTGCTGCGTGAGGTGCGCCAGGCCATCGATGACTACGGCATGGTGCCGCCGGATGCGCATCTGAAGCGTCCCAGGTGGCTCGTCTGCCTGTCTGGCGGCAAAGACAGCTACACGCTGCTCGCCGTGCTGATGGATCTGAAGTGGCGCGGCCTGCTGCCGGTGGATCTGCTGGCCTGCAATCTCGACCAGGCACAGCCCGGCTTTCCCCCTGAGATCCTGCCGGCCTTCTTCGAAAAGAATGGCATCGAGAACCTCATCGTGCGCGAGGACACCTATTCCATCGTCACGTTGAAGATCCCGGCGCACAAGACCTATTGCTCGCTGTGCTCACGCCTGCGCCGCGGCATTCTCTACCGGATCGCGCGGGAACAGGGCTGCGAGGCCATCGTGCTCGGGCACCACCGCGAGGACATCCTCGAGACCTTCTTCATGAACCTGTTCCACGGCGGACGACTGGCATCGATGCCGCCGAAGCTGGTCAATGACGAGGGGGATATCCTTGTTCTGCGCCCTCTGGCCTATTGCGCCGAGAGTGATGTCGCGAAATTTGCCGCCGGCATGCAGTTCCCGATCATTCCCTGCAACCTCTGCGGCTCGCAGGACGGCCTGCAGCGGGAGGAAGTGAAGCGGATGCTGATGGACTGGGAGCGGGCAACTCCGGGGCGTCTCGGCGTCATGGCGCGGGCACTGGCCCATACGCGGCCGTCGCATCTTCTTGACAGGTCGCTGTTCGACTTTGCGTCTGTCCGACCCGGCGCGGCCAATGGCAAGGCGGCCCGGGAGGCGGAGGAGCCATGCGGCGCCGGCCTGGCGATGGCCGCGAACCTGTTTGGCGACCTGTAGCAGTTCAGGATCCCGACCGGCCCTTGAAGCCGCCAACGGGCGTGTTGCGGACGAGAATGACGAGGCCTTCACTGCTGGGGCTGGCGTCTGATGCGGCCAGGCCGCCATGCGGGCGGCACAGGTCATCTGCCGATGCGCGGCCCGTGGACACAAACAGCGTGAGGTTGGCGCAGTTGATCCGCGTCAGTTCCTCGTCCTTGATGATCTTCGGCGTGTTGGCCAGCGCTACGGCGCCCAGGACGAGTACCGAGGCTGCGCAAGCGATTAAACGGATGGTCTTCAGCATTGTCCCCGCTCCCTGCTGTCCGGCCTCATGGCCGGCTTCCGGTACGGAGAATGGCGGTACACGACTGTACTGACCTTGAACCCGGCATTCACCTGAGGTTCAGGTTAGGCGAGTCGGCAAATTTTGCCTAGCGGACATGAGAAGACCGGCCGCGCGGGGCACGACCGGTCCACAGGTTTGTGACCTTGCGTCATTAGCCGGTGGTGACGCCCTTCTCGGCGAACACGGTCTGCAGTTCCTGGTTCTGGAACATCTCGCGCACGATGTCGCAGCCGCCGACGAACTCGCCCTTGATGTAGAGCTGCGGAATGGTCGGCCAGCTGGCGTAGTCCTTGATGCCCTGGCGCAGGTCCGCGTCCTCGAGCACGTTGATGCCCTTGTAGGGCACGCCAAGGTAGTCGAGGATCTGGACGACCTGGCCGGAGAACCCGCACTGCGGGAAATTCGGCGTGCCCTTCATGAACAGCACAACGTCGTTGCTTTCGACTTCGTTCTTGATCCAGTCCTGAATGCTCATCGCTTGGTCCTCGTCTCCATGGGCCGCTTCAAGGGGCCTGGAACAATGTCTGCAGGGGCTTTTGTCGTCTTGCTCAATCCGGCGCGTTGGTCTGAAGGGCCAGGGCGTGCAGCGTGTCGCCCATGTTGCCCTTCAGCGCCTGGTAGACCATTTGGTGCTGCTGCACGCGGCTCTTGCCCCGGAAGGCTTCCGAGACGACGTTTGCAGCATAGTGGTCACCGTCACCAGCCAGATCGCGCACCTCGATCGTGGCGTCTGGCAGGGCAGCCTTGATCAGGGTGATGATTTCATTCGCGTCCATCGGCATCGGTCTGGCCCTCTTCCCTTTGACTTCCCGGTCAGGCAGCGCGCGTCCGCCTGACCTTGCGTTTCCTCACCCGGCAGGATTGCCGATCCGGATGCTCCGGGTCAGCGCGCCGACATGAAGGCAGGGAACCATTCTTCATGCGCCTGACGGAGCTTTGCAACGGATATGGTGAGGATCCCCTCCACAGTCAAATCCGTGCCGCCGGTGGTGCCGATGCGCTGGATCTCGATCCCTGCGTCCAGACCGTCCTCAATCGCCGCGTCCGCCTCGTCTGCTGCCACGGTCACGACATACCGACCTTGATCTTCGCCAAACAACGCAGCATGCGCCGGGCCCGCAACAGTGACGGATGCGCCGAGGTCGGCTGCCATCGCCATTTCGGCGAGGGCGACGCCGAGGCCGCCAGAGGAGATGTCATGTACGGCGCTGACCCGGCCGGCGCGGATCCACTCCCGCACGAGGTCGCCGTTGCGGCGCTCGGCAGACAGATCCACTGGCGGCGGGGCGCCTTCCTCGCGGCCCAGCACGTCGGCAAGATACTGGCTGGCCCCCAGATGGGTGCCGTGCCCGCCGATCAGCAGGATGGCCTCGTCCGGCTTGGCGAAAGCGATGCTCGCGCGCTTGGTGACATCGTCCAGGAGGCCGACGCCGGCGATCGCCGGGGTCGGCAGGATGGCCTGGCCATGGGTCTCGTTGTAGAGCGATACGTTGCCGGAGACGACGGGGAAGTCGAGGGCGCGGCAGGCTTCGCCGATGCCTTTGATGCAGCCGACGAACTGGCCCATGATCTCCGGCTTTTCCGGGTTGCCGAAATTGAGGTTGTCGGTGATCGCCAGCGGCTCGGCGCCGGTGGCGGTCAGGTTGCGCCAGACTTCGGCGACCGCCTGCTTGCCGCCCTCGACCGGATCGGCCTCGCAGTAGCGCGGCGTCACATCGGCGGAGAAAGCAAGGCCCTTGCCGGCGGCATTGACGCGAATGACGCCCGCATCGCCGCCAGGGCGCTGTGCTGTATTGCCCTGGATCAGCGTGTCATACTGTTCGTAGACCCAGCGGCGCGAGGAGCCATTGGCCCCGCCAACCAGCTTCAAGAGTGCCTCGGCATAGTCAGCCGGCTCGGCAACGTCGCTGGCGGCCAGCAGCGGACGCTTCGGGCTCTCGATCCACGGGCGGTCATATTCGGGAGCCTGGTCGCCCAGTTCCTTGATCGGCAGGTCGGCGACAACCTCGCCCTGATGCTTGATGATGAAGCGCAGCGTGTCGGTGGTCTTGCCGACGATGGCGAAGTCGAGGCCCCACTTGACGAAGATCGCCTTGGCTTCCTCTTCCTTCTCCGGTCGCAGCACCATGAGCATGCGCTCCTGGCTTTCCGACAGCATCATCTCGTAGGCGGTCATGCGCTCCTCGCGCACGGGCACCTTGTCGAGATCGAGTTCAATGCCGAGGTCGCCCTTGGCGCCCATCTCGACGGCCGAGCAGGTCAGGCCCGCCGCGCCCATGTCCTGGATCGCGATGACCGCGCCCGAGGCCATCAGCTCAAGGCAGGCTTCCAGCAGGCATTTCTCGGTGAAGGGGTCGCCCACCTGCACGGTCGGGCGTTTTTCCTCGATGCTGTCGTCGAACTCGGCCGAAGCCATCGTCGCGCCGCCGACGCCGTCACGGCCGGTCTTGGCGCCGAGATAGACGACGGGGAGGCCGACGCCTTCCGCCTTGGACAGGAAGATGCCGTCCTTCTTGGCAAGGCCGGCTGCGAAGGCGTTGACGAGGCAGTTGCCGTTGTAGCGGGCGTGGAACTCCACTTCGCCGCCAACCGTCGGCACGCCGAAGGAATTGCCATAGCCGCCGACGCCGGCAACGACGCCCGAAACGAGATGACGGGTGCGCGGATGGTCCGGCGCGCCAAAGCGCAGCGCGTTCATCGCCGCAACCGGACGGGCGCCCATGGTGAAGACGTCGCGCAGGATGCCGCCGACGCCCGTCGCTGCGCCCTGGTAGGGCTCGATGTAGGACGGGTGGTTGTGGCTTTCCATCTTGAAGACGACCACGTCATCGTCGCCGATGTCGACCACGCCGGCGTTCTCGCCCGGGCCCTGGACCACGCGCGGGCCGGTGATCGGCAGGGTCTTCAGCCACTTCTTTGAAGACTTGTACGAGCAATGCTCGTTCCACATGGCCGAGAAGATGCCCAGTTCCGTGAAGGTCGGCTCACGGCCGATCAGGTCGAGGATCCGCTGATATTCGTCAGGCTTCAGCCCGTGGGCGGCGACGAGGTCAGGGGTGATCTTGATGTCGTTGGGGATCATGGGCATCCGCTTCGTTGCGCGAGGGACAAGGCCTGTGCCGGTTCGAGCCCCCTTTAACAGATCACCGCAGGGAATGGGAGAGCTTCACGGCTCAAAACACAGGCTGAAAACGTTCTGATGCACGAGGGGAGTGCAAGCAAAAGCTCCGGAGTTGTTTCGCGCTTGTCTTGCAACTGACTGCCAATTTTTACGATGCAACTTATTATTTTAAGATTTCATTCAGCATGTCCCCTTAGCTCTGGTCATAGATGACCAAGGGGAAGTAAATGTTTCGATTCAAGTCAGTAACGTCCGAAGCGCCGAGCGCCATCAGTAAAACTCCCGAGCTTCCCTTGCTGGCAATCGTGGCGGCCTTGCGCGGACTTGAAGCCCATGCCCGACTGGAGGGGCTTGATGCGCTTCCGGCGGACCTGGCCGCTGCCCTAACGTCGTTGGCTGCAACGCTTGGCCGGCAGGACGAGACCCAGCTGCGCCAGACCGTGGACTATTCAGTCCAGGCCAGCGAGGCGATGGCGGCGACCGCGCGCATCACCGGCGAAATTCGCGACACCGACCAGCAGGCCCGGATAATGTCGGCCGGCGTCGACGAACTGACTGCGTCCATCGAACAGATCTCGCAGACGGCCAACGAGGCCGCCACATCCATGGAAGAGGCGCATGAGGCGCTGCAGGGCGGGGCAGGGGCCACGCGCAAGGCGGCGGCATCGTCGCTGCGGATTGGCGAGTCCTTTGACAAGATGAGCGAAAGCGCCCGCCAGCTGGCTCTGGCGGCCGAGCAGATCAGCACCTTTGTCGCCACCATCGATGGCCTGGCGCAGCAGACCAACCTGCTTGCGCTGAACGCCACCATCGAGGCCGCGCGCGCCGGCGAGGCCGGCAAGGGCTTTGCCGTCGTCGCCAGCGAGGTCAAGCAGTTGTCCGGCCAGACCCAGAAGGCCACCGACGACATTCGCGCCCGCATCGAGCGCCTGCAGGTGCATGTCGGCGAGGTCATGTCTTCGGTCGACGAGGTTCAGGGACTGGTCGGGGACAGTGCCGAGCAATCCGAGGATGCCGCCACCAAGATCGGGTCCGTGCTCGAGCATGTCGGCAGCAATGCCACCCGGATGAACGCGATTGCCGGACTTCTCAGCCAGCAGAGCGAAGCCGTGCGCGAGATCGCCACCGGCATCCACGCCATTGCCCGCCATTCGGAGGCCGCTACCCGTTACACCGAGGACGTCATCCGCGCGGTCGGCAGCTCGGAAACGGTGATCAACGCCCAGTTTGCCGAGCTCGACAAGCGCGAGATCGCCAATTACGTGCTGCACCGGGCCAAGTCCGACCACCTTCTGTGGAAGAAGCGCTTGTCCGAGATGCTGGTTGGCCTGAAAAGCCTCAAGACCGAAGAACTCAACGATCATCACCATTGCCGGCTCGGCAAATGGTACGACGGCGTGACCGATCAGAAGCTGCGCAGCCATTCCTCGTTCGCAGCCCTGCTGCCTGTCCACGAGGCAGTTCACCGCAATGGCAAGCTGGCGGCCAGCCTCCATGCCAAGGGTGACCGGGACGGTGCACTCAAGGCGCTGGCCGACATGGAAAAGGCGTCGACTGAAGTCGTCCGCCACATCGACGCCCTTCTGAAGGGCTGAAATCTAAGCCTGCTCCAGGCGCGCGCTGGCCAGCACGCACATCAGTTCGAACATCAGCGAGGCTCCCAGCCATGCGGTCCCGCCAGAGGGATCGAAGGGCGGGGAGACCTCGACCAGATCCGCGCCGATCAGGTTGAGGCCGGAGAGCTTGCGGATCATCCGCTGCGCCTGGAACGAGGTGAAGCCGCCGATCTCCGGCGTGCCGGTGCCCGGCGCGAAGGCCGGGTCGATGCCGTCGATATCGAAGCTGACATAGGTGGGGTCCAGGCCGACACGCTCGCGGGCCTCGTCCATCACATGCTCGACGCCGCGTTCCATCAGCTCTTCGATCATGATGATGCGCACGCCCTGGGCCTCGCCCCATTCGATGTCCTCGCCGTCATACATCGTGCCGCGAATACCGATCTGGACGACGCGCTCGGGATCCAGCAGTTCCTCCTCGATGGCGCGGCGGAAGGGCGTGCCATGGGTGTAGCGGAAGCCGCCAAAATAGCCGTCGAAGAGGTCCGTATGGGCATCGAAATGCACCATGCCGAGAGGCCCCTGCCGGGCGAGGGCCCTCAGGATCGGCAAGGACACCAGATGGTCACCGCCAGCGGATAGCGGCGTGATGCCGAGATCCATCACCTGGTCATAGAAGCCGGTGATACGGGCGAGCGCATCCTGCACATCCGCCGGGTTCACCGGGGCGTCCCCAAGGTCGGCGCAGGACACGAGCTTGAACGGATTGACGCCGGTGTGCGGATGCACCTGCCGGATCATGGTGGAGAGGTCGCGCAACTGCCGCGGCCCATGCCGGGCCCCGGCGCGGTTCGTGGTGCCCCCATCCCAGGGCACGCCGATGAGGCCGATATCCACGTCGGCGGCCCTGTCGTCGCCGAGGCTGACATGCGGCAGGCGCATGAAGGTGGCAATCCCGGCAAAGCGCGGCAGATCAAAGCCGGACACCGGCTGGAAGAAGTCATCGCCCGTCATCTGTTCCCCCGTTTTGCGTCAGCATGCACGGTGGTGGCGGGGGCAGCAAGAGGAGGGGGCGCTTCCACTAAGTCCGGGATTCGATCTGAGGTGTTTGCCCCCCACCCCCGACCCTGCCAGGGGCGAGCCACGGGTCTCGTCCCGCCTTCGGCCCCCACGAGGGGGAGGGGAGCTGAGATGCCGGGCCCTCGAAACAAGGAACAGGTCGCAGCGCCAGCCGCCCCTCCCCCTCGTGGGGAGGGCTATCGCATATGAAGCCAGACGGCTCTCAAGGCCTCTCAGCCCCCCTCCCCCTCGTGGGGAGGGGTGAGGGGTGGGGGGCACGGTGGCCGTTTGATCGCAAAGTGCGTGAAACACGCCCAGTCAGGAACGCGGGTTACCTGGATTGCAGTCTGTTCCCCCCCCCCCCCCCCCCCCACGAGGGGGAGGGGAGCGGAGAGGCTCGGACTGGGTTGGGTTCTAGGCGCATTCCCTGACAACGATATGTGCCAGACTTCATATGCGATAGCCCTGCCACGAGGGTAAGGGGTGGTGGGCAGCAGCAGACCGGATTACAATCTGGCGAGCCAGCCCGTCACCGCCGGTCGTGGCGCTCCAGGGCAGAGAGATCGTCGCTGAGATCGTCGAAGCGGCGGGCGACGAGGGCGGCGGCGTCGCGCACCCCTTGCGTATAGAAGGCGCTGCCGGCTTCCTGGCTGAGGAAATCCAGGAGGCGCAGGGCGTCCATGTTGCCGAGATCGATATCCAACTCGTTCCGGCAGAAGGCGGAAAGGCGGCTGGCGATTTCGGTCTGGAGATCGCGGGGAAGATCGAGCTTGCTCATGTCCTGTCCCCGCGCTGTGGTGTCCTTGTTCAGGCGACCAGCTGGCCGACGAGGCTCTCGAACAGCTTGCGGCCGTCGCTGCCGCCCTGCAGGCCCTCGATCAGGTTTTCCGGATGCGGCATCATGCCGAGCACATTGCCCCTGGTATTGACGATGCCGGCGATGTCGTTCAGCGAGCCGTTCGGGTTCTGGCCATCCGCATAGCGGAACACGACCTGGCCGTTGTCCTCGATGGCCTTCAGCGTCTCGGCATCGGCGAAGTAGTTGCCGTCATGGTGGGCAATCGGGCAGCGCCAGACTTCGCCCTCCTGGAAGGCGTTGGAGAAGGCGGTGCGGGCGTTGACGGTTTTCAGCTGCACTTCCTTGCAGATGAACTTCAGACCGGCATTGCGCATCAGGGCACCCGGCAGCAGGCCCGCCTCGGTGAGGATCTGGAAGCCGTTGCAAACGCCGAGGACATGCACGCCCTTGGCAGCGCGCTCGATCACGGTCTGCAGCACCGGCGAGCGGGCGGCAATGGCGCCGCAGCGCAGGTAGTCGCCGTAGGAGAAGCCGCCCGGGATGACGATGAGATCGACGTCCGGAATGTCGGTGTCCGTGTGCCAGACCGTTGCCGGCTTGCGGCCGGTGATCGTCTCCAGCGCATAGAGCATGTCGCGGTCGCGGTTGAGGCCTGGGCAGAGGATGACGGCGGACTTCATGATCTCGGTTCCCCGTTGGTCAGGTTTGCGCCTAGAGCAGGACCAGCACGGCCACAAGGCTCAAGGCAGCGGGAAGCAGGATGAACACGGCGGCCTTGAGGAGGAGGAAGCGGATCGCGCGGGCGCTGTCCTCATCCATGGGCCAACCTCCCTCTGCTTCAGAGGATCTCGATGGCGTAGTTCTCGATCACCGTGTTGGCGAGCAGCTTTTCGCACATGGCGGCGATCTCTTCGCGCGCCTTGGCAGTGTCCCGGTCGCTCAGCTCGATGTCGAAGACCTTGCCCTGGCGCACGCCGCCGATGCCGCCGAAGCCGAGCGCGCCAAGCGCCCCCTCGATGGCCTTGCCCTGGGGATCCAGAACGCCGTTCTTCAGGGTGACGGTGACACGTGCCTTCATCGCTGTCGTCTTTCCGTTTGTCGCCTTGACCCCGCAGGGTCATCCGTTGCGCGCTCCTTACACCACAGCGGCCAAGCGCGAAAGAGCCAAGCTCCCGCTCGGGACATTGAAAAGCAAAAACCCCCGGCGAAGTTTCCGCCAGGGGTTTTTCGTCTCGTTGGCCGGTGCCGGATGCTTACTGCACCAGCGTCGGGCCGGAGCCGCCGGGGCGCTCGTTGTCGTTCAGGATGCCCAGACGGCGGGCAACTTCCTGATAGGCCTCGAGCATGCCGCCGAGGTCGCGGCGGAAGCGGTCCTTGTCCATCTTCTCGTTGGTCGTGATGTCCCACAGACGGCAGTTGTCCGGGGAAATCTCGTCGGCAACGACGATGCGCATCATGTCGCCTTCGAACAGGCGGCCGCATTCGATCTTGAAATCGACGAGGCGGATGCCGACGCCGAGGAACAGGCCGGACAGGAAGTCATTGACACGGATGGCGAGCGCCATGATGTCGTCGAGTTCCTGCGGGGTGGCCCAGCCGAAGGCGGTGACATGCTCTTCGGCGACCAGCGGGTCGTTCAGGGCATCGCTCTTGTAGTAGAACTCGATGATCGAGCGCGGCAGCTGGGTGCCTTCCTCGAGGCCGAGGCGGGTCGCCAGCGAGCCGGCGGCAACGTTGCGGACCACGACTTCCAGCGGAATGATCTCGACTTCGCGGATCAGCTGCTCGCGCATGTTCATCCGGCGAATGAAATGGGTCGGGATGCCCATGCCGTTCAGCTGGTTGAAGATGAACTCGGAGATCCGGTTGTTGAGGACACCCTTGCCGTCGACAATCTCGTGTTTCTTGGCATTGAAGGCTGTTGCGTCGTCCTTGAAATGCTGGATCAAGGTTCCAGGCTCCGGGCCCTCATAGAGGATCTTGCCCTTGCCTTCATAGATGCGCCGGCGGCGATTCATGGGCACGTACCGTGTTCGTTCGAGGAAATCCATCGAGGCGGGAAACTCCTTGGCGTCTGATTCCGGGTGGCGCGAGCGCTGACCAATCACCGCGTTATCGACATTTAGCCCCGCATTAGCGGCGCGGAACTTAACTGATCCTTCGCAAAAGCACAATGAGCGCGGCCCTGCCTTTCTTTTTGCTGGCGCACCGATGGGGGGGCGCGGCGATATCGCGTTGATTTGCAGGGCGGTGAAGGATATTGAGAAGCCCGAAAAAGCCCCCATTTCAGGGGTAGACTTTCTGTCCGCCAGTGAGGAGGCACCAGATGAGCACGTTCGACAATCGCGAGAAGGGTTTCGAGAGCAAGTTTGCTCATGACGAGGAACTTCGCTTCAAGGCCACCGCCCGCCGCAACAAGCTGCTCGGCCTCTGGGCAGCCGACCTGCTTGGTCTTGCCGGCGAACAGGCAGACGCCTATGCCATGGAAGTCGTGCGCGCGGACTTCGAGGAAGCCGGTGACGAGGACGTGTTCCGCAAGATTCGCGGTGACTTCGACAAGGGGCATGTCGACCAGTCCGATCACCAGATTCGCCGCACCATGGACGAACTTCTGCACACCGCCGTCGACCAGATCCAGAAGGGCGAATAAGCCTTTTCTGAATTTCTAGGAGACCCCGCTTCGGCGGGGTCTTTTTTTGTCCGCTGCTTGACCCATCGTGCACTTGTTTAAAGTTGGGGGGCATCGCTCGTTCCGGCACGCCTTGCCGTCGCAGTGCGAACCGGCTTTGATCCCGGTCCAACCGGACGGCACCGGCGAGCCTCTCGCCTTGGCGTCGTGACAGCCCAGGGATCCATGATCATGTCTAGCTCCACCCAGCCCAGCCTTGCCACGCGCTTGCGGGACGGCGAAACCATCGTGACCGCCTGGTCGAACCTTGCCGTTCCAATCCTGGCCGAAGTGATGGGCCGGGCAGGCTACTCCTGCGTGACACTCGACATGCAGCATGGCCTGCATGACATTGCCAGCATCCGCGACGGACTGGCCGCCATTGCCCTGTCCGGTGCGCATCGCGCGGTCCGCATTCCGGTTGGCGAAACCGGAACGGCCAGCCGCGTACTGGATCTGGGGGCCGAGCTTGTGATCGCCCCGATGATCAACTCCGCTGCCGAGGCAAAGACCTTTGCCGATGCGATGAAGTATCCGCCCGTCGGAGCCCGCAGCTGGGGCCCGCAGCGCGGCGCGATGCTGGCCGGCAAGTCGCCCGCCGACTATCTCGCAAGCGCCAACACCGAGCTGGTCGCCCTCGCCATGATCGAGACGCCGGAGGCGATCGCGGCACTGGACGAGATCCTGGCGCAGCCGGGCATCGACGGCGTTTTCGTCGGGCCAAGCGATCTTTCGCTGACGCTCAACAAGGGAGCGAAGCTCGATCCGGGCGGCAATATGACCATGGCGGCGGCACAGGACATTGCGGCCCGCACGCGCGCGGCGGGCAAGATTGCTGGCATCTTCTGCCTCGATGCGGCCGGCGTCGCTCCGGCGCGGGACATGGGCTACAGTTTCATTGCCCATGGCGTCGATTTGACGCTGTTCTCCGCTGTTGTGAATGACACGCTGGCGCGGATCGGTTGACAAGGGTCAAGGCAGGGGAGGGGCGGACGGTCCATCTTGTCGCCCAGGTCATCACCGGGGCGCAGAGGGCGTCCGGACGGCGGGACGATGACGCAAGGCCGGGCTGGTGGCCCGGCGCCCCCCTTTTGTCAGGGAACCCGTGTCATGTGGAAGCTTGCCGTCATTCTCTTCATTGTCATCGGCCCGACGCTGGCCGGCATCGGAGCGCTCGTGCCGCTGACCATTTTCGGCGTCAATGATTTCAACGCGCTGTTCCTGGCGATCGCGGCCGGCATCGGCCTTGTGGTCGCCATTCCCGTCAGCCTTGTGGTCGGCAAGAAGATCAACGACGCCATCCGCCCCCGCCGCATGGCATGAGGGGCAGGGCGCGCGAGGTCAATCGGACCAGGATGCAGAGTTTGATCGGGGTCTCTCAGCTCCCCTCCCCCTGGTGGGGAGGGGTAAGGGGTGGGGGGATCCACGACCAGACGTCAGATTTTGAAACAAGGTGCAGGGTGAGGCTAAACGACGTTGGCGTCTCATAGCCTGTCCGCCGCTGTCCCCCCCACCCCCGACCCCTCCCCACGAGGGGGAGGGGAGCGGAGAGGCTATCGCTGACACGTCCGAAGGACGTCGGATGGATCCCCGCACAAGGCGGGGATGACCGCCGAGCTATTGGCTTTGCCTCCGCTCCCGCGAACGCTGTGCTGCTGGCTCAGTCGCGTCCGTCAGCCAAGACCCAGCCTCGCAATGGGCGCCGGCGCAGCCTACAGCCGTGCCATGAAATGGGCGAAGGACATCATGCCTTCCGGCCAGGGGCCGTGGCCGCTTTCCAGGTTGATGTGGCCGGCGTGGCCGGCGTCCTGCAGCGTGGCGCCCCAGGATGAGGCCAGCGACTTGGCGACCTCGAAGTCGCAGTACGCGTCATTCTGGCTGGCCACCACATGGGTGCGGAAGGGCAGGGGCATGCGCGGCACCGGCACGAAGTCGCCGCCGTCGAACTCCGGCACGAGGCCAGGGCGGTCCCAGTCGGAGGGGGCGACGAGAAACGCCCCCTTGACCTTGTCCTTCGGCAGCACATGCGCGCCATGGGCCACGAAGACGCAGCCCAGGGAATGTGCGACCAGCACGACCGGCTTGGTGGCCCGCTCGATTTCCGCGAGCAGGGTTTCCATCCAGACCTTCTTCGACGGCGTCCACCAGTTGTCCTGTTCGACCACCCGGGCGGTCGAGATCTTGTCGGCCCAGCGGCGCATCCAGTGACCGGCCTCGGCATTGCCGAAGCCGGGGATGAGCAGGATCTCAGCCTCTGCCGTCTTCATGGTCTTATGCCTCGCCGAACACGCGCTTGAAGATCACGTCGACCGCCTTGGTGTGGTAGCCAAGGTCGAAGCGGGCGCGGATCTCATCTTCCGAAAGATACTTGCGTACGTCGGCGTCATTGAGAAGCTCGGTCAGGAAGTCGACCGTGGCGTTGCCGGCCACCTGGTAGCTTTCCCAGACCTTCATGGCGTTGCGCTGGACGAGACGGTAGGCGTCCTCGCGCGAGGAGCCGGCCTGGGTCAGCGCCAGCAGGATGCGCTGCGAATGGACGAGGCCGCCGAGACGGTCCATGTTGCCCATCATCCGCTCCGGATAGACCAGCAGCTTGTCGATGACGGTCGTCAGGCGCGCGAGGGCGAAGTCAAGGGTGATGGTGGCGTCGGGGCCGATCATGCGTTCGACGGAGGAATGCGAGATGTCGCGCTCGTGCCACAGGGCGACGTTCTCCATCGCCGGGATGGCATAGCCGCGCACCAGACGGGCCAGACCGGTGAGGTTCTCAGTCAGCACCGGGTTGCGCTTGTGCGGCATCGCCGAGGAGCCCTTCTGGCCGGGGGAGAAATATTCCTCCGCTTCCAGCACTTCCGTGCGCTGCAGGTGGCGCACTTCGGTCGCCAGGCGCTCGATCGACGAGGCGATGACGCCGAGCGTGGCGAAATACATCGCATGGCGGTCGCGCGGGATGACCTGGGTCGAGACCGGCTCGGCCTTCAGGCCCATGGCCTCGGCGACATGCTCTTCCACGCGCGGATCGATGTTGGCGAAGGTGCCGACCGCGCCGGAAATGGCGCAGGTGGCGATTTCCTCACGCGCATGCAGGAGGCGGGTGCGGCAGCGGTCGAACTCGGCATAGGCCTGCGCGAGCTTCAGGCCGAAGGTGACCGGCTCGGCGTGGATGCCATGCGAGCGGCCGATGGTGACCGTGTCCTTGTGCTCGAAGGCGCGGCGCTTCAGGGCGGCGAGCAGCGCGTCCATGTCCTTCAGCAGAAGGTCCGTCGCCTTCACCAGCTGCACGTTGAAGCAGGTGTCGAGAACGTCGGAGGAGGTCATGCCCTGGTGCACGAAGCGGGCATCGGGACCGACGATCTCGGCCAGGTGGGTCAGGAAGGCGATCACATCATGCTTGGTCTCGCGCTCGATCGCATCGATGCGTTCGAGGTCGAAGGTGGCCGCGCTGCCCTTTTCCCAGATGGTCTTGGCCGCGTCCTTCGGGATCACGCCGATCTCGGCCAGCGCGTCGCAGGCATGCGCCTCGATCTCGAACCAGATGCGGAACTTCGTCTCTGGCGACCAGATGGCGACCATGTCGGGGCGGGAATAGCGCGGGATCATCGCGGGCCTCGTTTTTCAGGGATGTTGGCCGTGCCAATAGCAGGTAGCGCCCCGAACCTCAATCAGCCCGGCGATCCTCGCGGCTTCGCCGGCGCACAAAGATCAGCGCGGCGGCGATGAGCAGCGGCAGGCCCGCCGGCAGCAGGATCCGCGTGCCGTCAATGGCAAACAGATAGCCCGCATTGGCGCCCGTCATCAGCGTCTCCAGAACCCAGTCGCGGCTAAGCGGTGTCTGGTGAAAAGCGGCATAATACAGTCGGAACTGCAGGAAATAGAACAACGCCGTCGCTCCAGTCGTGGCAAGGCCGAGCAGCAGGAACAGGGCGGCGAAGCGAGCGGTGGCGGCCTTTCTGCGGTCTGCAGTCCACAAGGCAAGTGGCCAGGCCAGAAGCGAGCCGGTGAGACCTCCAAGGCCAAAAATGAAGACCAGTGCCAGGGCGCGCGGGGTGAAGGCTTCTTCGCTGCGCAGGACATGCAGACAGGCAAGGATGGCCATGGCGACAAGCCAGATCGTGGCTGCCGCCGCCATTTCAAGGACCCGCCCCCTGCTGATGCCATCGTTCATTGCGGAATTATCCCTGTGTCTTGTTGCGTTTCAGGGTATATGCCGGAAGATGCCGGTGGCAACATCCGGTAAACCGTCGTAGGCAGGAGCGGGCGTGCACAGTGTAGACGTCATCGTGCTGGGGGCGGGCATTGTCGGATCCTCGACAGCCTTGCAGCTTCAGCGCAAAGGGCTTGACGTCGCCCTGGTTGATCGCCGCCAGCCCGGCGAGGAAACCTCCTATGGTAATGCGGGCATTGTTGAGCGCAATGGTTTCGTGCCCATCGGCTTTCCCGAGGACTGGCGCTTTCTTCTCGACATCGCGCTGAAGCGTAGCCCGGCTGTCAACTATGACCTGAAGACCGTCCTGCGCATTGCGCCTTGGCTTGCGGCCTTGAAGCGGGAATCATCGCGCCCCGGGCTGCAGCGCTTTGCCCATGCCATCGACAGTTTCGAGCGCCATGCAGTGGCCGAGCATCAGGTGCTCGCCGAGCTGGCCGGCTGCGAAGCCTTTTACCGCAAGACCGGCTGGCTGCATCTCTACCGGACGGAAGCCGCCTACAGGGCCGCCGAGACGGAACGTCACTTCGCCCGGATCTTCGGTGCCGAGTACCAGGAGCTGGGGCCGCTCGAAATCAATGAACTGGAACCGGCGCTGCTCGCCGATTCGTGCCAGGGGGTCTACTGGCCGGAAAGCCATTCTGTGTCCAGCCCCGGCGGCGTCACCAAGGCTTTCGCGCGGGCCGTCGTGGAGGGCGGCGGCCGGCTGTATCTGGGCGATGCGCGCCGTCTCAGCCGCTCGCGCGGGGGCTGGGCCGTGGCAACCGACCGGGGGCCAGTGCGCGGACGGGCCGTTGTTGTCTGTCTCGGACCCTGGGCGCCGGATCTCCTCAAAGGCTTCGGTCTGCGCTTTCCGATGATCGTCAAGCGCGGCTATCACCTGCATTACAAGGCTCCTGCCAATGCGGGTCTCGGTCGGCCTGTTGTCGACATGGAACACGGCTATGTGCTGACGCCGATGGAAAAGGGCATTCGCCTGACCACTGGGATCGAGTTCCGCGACCGCGATGCGCCGCCCTCTCCGGTCCAGATCGGCAAGGCGCTTGAGAAGGCGAAGCAAATCTATCCGCTGGGCGTGCCGGCGGAATCCGAGCCCTGGATGGGTGCGCGCCCCTGTTTTGCCGATTCCCTGCCTGTGACGGGGCCCGCGCCGCGCGAGGCCGGCCTGTGGCTCAACTTCGGCCACGGCCACGTCGGCTTCACGCTCGGCCCGGTCACAGGCCGCCTGATCGCTGAAATGATCACGGGCCAGGACCCCTTCGTGGATCCCACCCCGCTGTCGCCTAATCGGTTTTGAGCTGGGGGAGGTGCGCGCCTTTGGCGCAGTGCCCTGTTCCTCCTGGAGGCCAGGGCTCTCGCAGATCTGGTCAGACGGTTTTCGCGGCCTCGACGCCCCCCTCCCCCTCGTGGGGAGGGGTGAGGGGTGGGGGGCTCGAACGGCCATCAGATCACAAGGCGTCCGAAACAAGCGTAGTCAGGAATGGAAGTACCCTGGATTTTAGTCCGTTCCCCCCCCCCCCCCAAACCCCCCCCCCCCGGGGGGGGGGGGCGGTGAGGCTCTGACAGGGTAAAAATTTCCGGCTACAGTCGTTCACATCGAACCTGTCTTGGACTTCATCTGCGAAAGCCCTGCCACAAGGGGGAGAGCGGCGTTGCGGGTTCTGACTGTCGCTTCTGGTGGTTACTCAGCGCTCGCGCAGCGGCAGGGCCACTGTATCCTTCACCGTGTTGACCACGATGCGGGACTGCACGTCCGACACCAGCGTGTTGTCGAGCAGCTTCAGGCGCAGGAAGTTGTCATAGGCCTTGATGTCGTCGGTCACCACCTTGATCAGGTAGTCGACCGCGCCGGTAATCCGCTCGCAGGTGACGACCTCCTGCCAGTGATGCACCAGCTTATCGAAGGTTTCCATGTTGTCGCGGCTGGGCACGGTCAGCTTGACGAAGGCATAGGACACGAAGCCGAGACCGACGGATTCCCGGTCGACGACGGCCACCACTTGACGGATGACCCCCATCTCCTTCAGCTTCTTGATACGGCGCCAGCAGGGCGTCTGGCTCATGCCGGCCGCCTTGGCAATTTCAGCGATGGATTGCGATGCATCCCGCTGCAGCACCCGGAGGACCCGGATGTCGGAAGGGTCTAGGAGAAAATTTTCGGTCATTCCCGGCTTCTTGGAAGGATTGCGCCACTTCGGGCTCTTGGGCAGGCACATTAGCACAGAACTTGCCGTGGAAAAGGACGATATTGGTTCCTCGAGAGGCAGTGGGTCGGCGAGGGCTGAAAAGCGTCGTCAATCTGGCCGAGGAGGGGATCCGATGAACGTTTATGCACCCATCGTCACACGCGACGATCAGGCTCGCAAGTCCGTAACGCTGGACGATAAATTTGCCGCACTCGATGGCCGCATCTATCTGACCGGCATCCAGGCGCTGGTGCGACTGGCGCTGGATCGCAAGCGCCTCGACCGGGACGCGGGACTGAAGACGGGAGGCTTCATCTCGGGCTATCGCGGTTCCCCTTTGGCGGGCTACGACACCGAGCTGACCCGGGCGCGCCGGCATCTTGCTGCTCATGACGTGGTGTTCAAGCCCGGCGTCAACGAGGAACTCGGCGCCACCGCCGTCTGGGGCTCGCAGAAGGTGCGCCAGCACGGGCGCGGCTCCAGCTTCGACGGCGTCTTCGGCATCTGGTATGGCAAGGCCCCGGGCGTTGACCGGGCCGGCGACGTGCTGAAGCAGGCCAATGCCTCGGGTGTTGATCGCAATGGCGGCGTCCTCGCCCTGGCCGGCGATGACCACCTTGCCAAGTCCTCGATCCTTCCGGCGCAGAGCGAGTTCTTCTTCGAACACGCTGAAATGCCGATCCTCAATCCGGCCGATATCCAGGAAGTCCTCGACTACGGCCTGCATGGCTTCGAACTGTCGCGCCATGCAGGTCTATGGACCGCAATGATCTGCCTTGCCGACACGATGGACGCGTCTGCGACCATTTCCGTTGCGCCGCAGCGGCTGACATTCCTGCGCCCGGACAGCGATCCCTGGGCCGAGCAGGACCTCAACCGCGTGCTGATGCTGGGCAACCGGCTTGAGACCGAGCGTCTCTTGCGCGATGTGCGCATCCCGGCGGCTCAAGCCTATGTTCGCGCCAACCGGCTCGATGGCATTGCCTTCGGTGCAAGCCGTCCGCGTTTCGGCATCGTTGCCACCGGCAAGGCCTTCCGCGACCTGTTGCAGGCGCTGGACCTCCTCGGCATCACCGAGGCCCGCGCCCGCGATATAGGGCTTGCCGTCTACAAGGTGGCCATGCCCTGGCCGCTGGAGCCCTACAGTTTCACCGAATTCGGTCGTGGCCTGTCCAAGCTGCTCGTTGTCGAGCACAAGCGGGCCTTCATGGAACAGCAGATCAAGTCGATCTCCTATCACTGGCCGGAAGGCTCGCGCCCGCTGATCTGGGGCAAGCGTACGCCGGACGGCTCGCCGTTCCTGTCGGATGTGCTGGAACTGTCGGTCGCTGAAATCCTGCAGGCCTTGCTGAAGTACCTGCCGGAGGACTTTGTCAGCGACGAGATGCGCGCCGTCAGCGACAAGATGACGATGCAGGTGATGTGGGCCCAGGGCCATGCGGAGCGCGCCGCCCGCGTGCCGTACTTCTGCTCCGGCTGCCCGCATTCGTCGTCAACCGTGACGCCGGAAGGCTCCCGCTCGCTGCCGGGCATCGGTTGCCATGCCATGACGGAGCAGGCTGGCCGCACCACCGATGGCCAGATCGCCATGGGCGGCGAGGGTGTGCTGTGGGTCGGCCAGAAGGACTTCTCCAACGACACCCACGTCTTCGCCAATCTGGGTGATGGCACCTATTTCCATTCCGGCATTCTGGCGATCCGTCAGTCCATCGCCTCGAAGATGCCGATCACCTACAAGATCCTCTACAACGACGCTGTCGCCATGACCGGCGGCCAGCCGCATGATGGCACCCTGACCGTGCCGCAAATCACGCGGCAGCTTGAGGCCGAAGGCGTCGACCGCATTGCCGTCGTCTCCGAGAACCCCGATGCCTATATCGGCCGCAGTGATCTTGCTCCGCTGACTGAGGTCGTGCACCGCGATCTCCTGATGGATGTGCAGCGCGGGTTCCAGACCGTGCCGGGCGTCACCGTCATCGTCTATGACCAGACGTGCGCAGCCGAAAAGCGCCGCCGCCGCAAGAAGGGCACCTTCCCCGATCCGGATCTGCGCCTGTTCATCAACGACCGCGTCTGCGAGGGCTGCGGCGATTGCTCGGTTCAGTCCAACTGCCTCTCCGTCGAGCCGCTGAAGACGGCCTTCGGCGAAAAGCGCCAGATCAACCAGTCGAGCTGCAACAAGGACTTCTCCTGCGTGAAGGGCTTCTGCCCGTCCTTCGTCGAAGTTGGCGGTGCGGCGCTGCGCAAGGCGACCACCAAGGGCCTCGACATTGACGCCATGCTGGCGGACTTGCCTAAGGTCGAGCTGCCGGGGCTTGAACGCACCCGCAACCTGCTCGTCGCCGGCATTGGCGGCATGGGCGTGACGACCATCTCCGCCGTGCTTGCCATGGCCGCGCATCTGGATGGCATCCAGGCCTCGACGCTGGACATGACCGGTCTGGCGCAAAAGGGTGGCCCGGTGACCTCGCATGTGCGTTTTGCCTCGCTTGAGCGGGGCATCGAGGGACCGCGCGTACCCACGGCCGCGCTGGATGTGCTGATCGCCTCCGACATGGTCGTGGCCACCAATGCCGAACAGCTGGCGCTGGCCAACCGTCCGGTGATGCTGAGCGTGGCCAATACCCGCGTGGCGCCGACGGCCGAGTTCGTGCTGAAGCAGACCTTGTCCTTCGATGAGGCGCGGATGCTGAAGTCGCTGGAAGCCGCCTCGCGCGCCTGCCTGCCGATTGATGCGGCGAGCGTTGCCGAGAAGCTTTTCGGTGATGCCATCTACGCCAACATGATGCTGGTCGGCATGGCCTATCAGGCCGGCGGCCTGCCGCTGCATGCCGAAGCCATCGAGGCCGCGCTGGAGCTGAACGGCGCGTCTGTTGCCAGCAACATCAAGGCCTTCCGCGCCGGGCGCGTGCTGGCCGCCGATCCGGCGAAGATCCTGTCCGCCCTGCCGGGCCAGGAAAAGCCGGCACCCGAGACGCTGGACGAGAAGATCGCCCGCTACGCCCGGGAACTCACCGCCTACCAGAACGCTGCCTATGCCGACCGCTTCACAACGCTGGTTGGCGACCTGCGCAAGGCCGACGCGACCCATGGCCCGGGCACCTTCCGTCTCACCGAGACGGTTGCCGACATGCTCTACAAGGTGATGGCGTACAAGGACGAGTATGAGGTTGCCCGCCTCTATGCCGATCCGGCCTTCAAGGCGAAGCTGCTGGCGCAGTTCGATGATCCGAAGAAGCTGAAGGTCCTGCTGGCCCCGCCGCTTCTGGCCCATCGCAAGGATCCGAAGACCGGCCGTCCGGCCAAGATCGGCTTCGGCCCATGGATCTTCACCGCCTTCCGCCTGTTGTCGAAGTTCAAGTCGCTGCGCGGCAGCAAACTCGACATCTTCGGCTACAACGCTGAGCGCAAGGCGGAACGGGCGCTGCTCGACAGCTACAGCGCCGATGTCGCGGTTCTGACCGGTCACCTCGGCACGGCGAGCTACGGCCTTCTGGTGGAGATCGCTCGCGTGCCGGATCTGGTGCGGGGCTTTGGCCCGGTGAAGGAGGCAAATCTCGCCAAGGCCGAGGCCAAGCGCGCCCAGCTGATGCAGAAGCTCGTCACCGGCAACGGCTCGGAAGGCTTCATGGCTGCGGCGGAGTAGGACCAACTCTCGGTGAGCTTGACTCACCGAGAGTTGGTCAAGCCCGTGCGGCGATTGAGCATTTTCAAGGCGTGATGCGTCAGCATCTCAGCGGCTTGGTATAAGTCTCTAGCCGAAGCGCTGCCTCCAGGTCGGCACCGGATCGCCCGGTGCCGGTGTGGCGTGGTAGATGCCGCGGGCAATGGCGCGGGCGAGGGTGGAGACGGCGGCAGCACCCAGCTGCACCATGTCCGCCATCGGACGCTCCAGTTTTTTCTGGCCCGTCGAGATTGCGAACACCAGATCGCCATCCAGCGGCGTATGCGCCGGCCACAGCGCCCGGGCGAGGCCGTCATGGGCCATCACGGCAAGGCGCTTGGCTTCCGCCTTGGTCAGGATCGCGTCGGTGGCGACGGCGGCAATCGTGGTGTTCGCGCCAGCAGACAGCGCGTCAAGCTTGGTTCGCACGCTGACGGCGTCTTCGGGCAGGGGGGTGGGATAACCCAGTCCGCCGAACTCGCCGTTGCGCTCAAAAGGGGCGGCCCAGAAGTGCCGCGTATCGCCAACGGTTGCCCGGCCCAGCGCATTGACGGCAACGATGGCGCCAACCGTGACCCCGTTCTCCAGCCGGATCGAGGCCGAGCCGAGCCCGCCCTTGAGGTTGGCCGTCGTCGCACCGCAGCCGGCGCCGTGCGAGCCGAGCGGGAAATCGCGTGAGACCGTGTCGAGTGCCGCGCGTCCAAGGTCGCGATAGGGGGCCATGTCGCCCCAGCTCTTGTTGCCGCCGTTGAGGAGATCGAACAGGATCGCCGAGGGCACGATTGGCACGCGCACCGGACCGACCTGAAAGCCGCGCCCCATTTCCGCCAACCGTCCCTGCACGCCCGCGCCAGCATCAAGGCCGAACGCCGATCCGCCGGCCAGCACGATGGCATCGACGGCTTCCACGGTTTGCTCGGGTTCCAGCAGCGCGATCTCGCGCGTACCAGGCGCGCCGCCATGAATGGCGACCGAGGCCACCGCCGGCTGATCGGGCAGGATGACTGTGACGCCGGATTTCAGGTCAAGATCATCGGCCCAGCCCACGGACATCCCGGGCACGTCGGTGATGAGGTTGCGCAGCGTGTCACTCAATCCCGGCATCGCGGTCCTCCGTCAGCCGGACCTGACAACAGCCAAGGCTCCGGACGCCTCAAGCCTGATCGGCTTTTGACCGGGGTGCAAGGGGAGGTGCGAGGTTTTGAAGCGTGAAGCTCCAAAGGGCTCTCCGCCGGTCCTCACGAGGGGTAGGGCGATTGCATATGAAGGCCGGCAAATGGGCTATGGAAGGGACAGAACTGAGACAGTTCAACCTTGTGGGAGCCTCGAAGCTCCCCTCCCCCTCGTGGGGAGGGGGTTGGGGGGGGGGGGGGGGGGGGGGGGGGCCGCGGACCTAAATCCATCCACTTACTTTTCTGACCAGGCGTTCTTCAGACGCTTGGTGATCGAACGGCACTCACGTGCCCCCCCCCCCCCCCCCCCCCGGGGGAGGGGGGCTTCGAGGCCTCAAAACCGTCTGGCCCACACATGCGATAGTCCTGCCACCGGCTGCATAGAGACCGTGCCCCAGTTGCAGGACACCTGAACTCCAGCAAATGCCTGTTCTGCGGGAGAATCATCGCCCGGTCAGCACCTCAGAGGCTGTGATAGGCGCGGGCCTTGTAGATCAGGGCATCGTGTGCCTCGCCCAACCGCACATCCTTCAGCGCGCCGATGAAGATCGAATGCGAGCCGACATCGTGGCTTTGCATCAGGCTGCAATCTGCGCTCATCAATGCGCCGACCAGCACGGGTGCCCCGGTTGCGCCGGTGATCCATTCGGCGCTGGCAAAGCGTGGCTCCATGTCCGCACCATGGCGGCCGGCAAACGTGTCTGACAATGCGCTCTGGTGTCCGGCCAGCGTGTTGAGGCAGAACACCCGGTTCTCCGTCACGGCGGCATGGATCCGGCTGGAGCGGTTGACGCAGACGATCAGCGCCGGTGGCGCGTCGGTCAGCGAACAGGCAGCAGAGACAGTCGCGCCGCAGCGTCCGCTGGTGCCGTCCGTCGTCAGAACATGGACAGCGGTGGCGATTCGGCTCATCGCCTCGCGGAAGCGGGCCAGGTCGAGCGCCGGCAGGGCGGCGGCACCATGTGCCAGCGCAATCGGATCAGGCTTGGAAGTAGGCTTGATGGGAGCAGGCTTTTTAGGAGCAGACATGGGCGAAAAGGTCTTTCCCTTGCGTCTTGCGCTCAACGCGCGAAAATGTGGCCTGGCAGCAAGCTCGGCACGGGGGCAGCGCAGTCATCCGACACAGCATCGGTCAGAAAATCGGCGACAGAAGCCAGTATGGCGGCAAGGATATAACGCGGCCTTGCCGAACTTGCACCCTGGCCCGTCGTTTTGGTTGCGTTAAACCGTCCTGGCGGTGAAAAAAAGCATGGCTTGCTGCAGCGGTTTGCCCTGCAGGATGGTACGTAAGGCACCGAACATCGGAATCCCGCCGGCATTGCCCGGCAGTTGATTGAGGCCGGCAGGTGATTGAAGGTTGGTACGGGATGAAGCGGGGGATCGCGGCGGCAGGTGTGGTTCTGGCAAGCCTCTGGGCACCCGTTGCAATGGCGGAGATCGCCGTCGGCGTGGCCGCGCCCCTTAACGGGCCCTTCGCTCCGCTCGGCCAGCAGCTCCTGTCCGGTGTTCGCGAGGCCATCGCTGATCTCAACGCCCGTGGCGGCATTGCCGGCGAGAAGGTGAAGGTCGAGGCCGTCGACGACGGCTGCGAGGCGAAGAAGGCCGAGGCCGTCGCCAACCAGCTCGTCGGCCGCAAGGTTCGTCTTGTGGTCGGTCACGTCTGTTCGACCGCCTCGCTGGCCGCCGCCAAGGTCTATGCCGAGGCCGGGATCATCCAGATCAGCCCGGCGACCCTGTCGCCCCGTCTGACGGAGGATCGCGCCGGACCTGGCCTGTTCCGTCTGGCGCGGCGCGAGGACGCACAGGCGACAGCGCTGGCCGATCTGTTGCTCCAGGAATTCGGCACGCAGCGCATCGCGCTGATTGCCGACCGAAGCGCCTATGGCAAGGCACTGTCCGATGCGGTGAAAGAAAAGATCAACGCCGGCGGACTGCGCGAGGCCGTCAACCTGACCTTCGAGCCGGGTGAGAAGGATTTTCGCGGCCTTGCCTCCACGCTGAAGGGCGAGACCATCGACGCCGTCTTCATTGCTGCCCACGCCGCCGATACAGGCAACTTCAAGGCCGCGCTCGCCGGGATCGGACTGACTGTTCCGGTTATCGCCGGCGATGCGGTGATGGGGACGGAGTATGGTGCCGCCGCCGGTGATGCTGCCAGCGGCATCCGCGTCAGCTTCCTGCCAGATGCCACCGGACTTGCCGCCGCCCAGGACATCGTCGAGCGCCTGCGCGCGCGCAAGGACGAGGCGCTCGGCTATACCTTGCCGGCCTATGCTGCACTTGAACTCTATGCTGCAGCGGTCACTGAGGCCGGCAACACGGAGTTTGCCGAGGTCGCAGCGGCCCTGCAGCAGGGCCGGTTCGAGACGGTGATCGGCCCTGTCGCCTTCACTCCGGACGGGGATGCGGACATGCCGGGCTATGCCTTCTTTGACTGGCGCGACGGCGCCTTCCGTCCTGCGGATGTCACCAATTAACCCTTTGTTCAGAATTTGCCCGCCGCCGGGTGCCGCCCGGACGGGGCACTGCTAGTGTTGCTGCAGGTCTTGTCTGGTTCAGGCGGCGAATGGCAATGGCAGAAAATCGCGGTGGACGGAGGCTTCGCCTCGTTTCATATGGCGCATGTCTGGCGCTGTTCGGTCTTCTCGGTCTTGGCGCGGCAACGGTCAATCCGGCCCATGCCGGCGGCACGCTGGTGCATTTCGAGGACCCGCGTTTTGCCCCCGGCACCATCGTCGTGCGCAACGGCGAGCGGCGGCTCTATCTTGTGGTGGGGCAGGGCAGGGCGCTCGCCTATCCCGTCGCGGTCGGCAAACGCGGCAAGAGCTGGACCGGCCAGACCTATGTCGACGGCAAATATGTCAAGCCGGCCTGGATCCCGCCGGCCGAGGTGAAGCGCGACATCCCGTCCTTGCCGGACCGCATTCCCGGCGGCGCGCCCAACAATCCGATGGGCATCGCCGCGCTGACCCTGTCCGGCGGCGAATTTGCCATTCACGGCACCAATCGCCCCGACAGCATCGGCCGCCCGGTCTCCTACGGCTGCATCCGCATGCTGAACGACGACATCGCCGACCTGTTCCACCGCGTCGCCGTCAACACGCCGGTCGTAGCCCTGCCGTAAGGCGGGCAGCTGACCATGGCGGACGCTCCCCGCGCTCCATTGCCGCCTTGTGCCCGACGGCTGGCCCGGACACTCTGGAGCCTTGATTCCTGAAGGGGCCGGAGCGGGCGATGTTGTTCTATCTCACTGTCATTCTCGTCTGCCAGCTCGCGGGCGAGCTGATTGTCGTCGGGCTTGGCCTGCCGATGCCGGGGCCGGTGATTGGCATGATCCTGCTGTTTGCCGGGCTTGTCATCCGGGGCAGCATTCCGGAGGGGCTGACGCGGGTGGGGGATGCGTTTCTTTCCAACCTGTCGCTGCTGTTCATTCCTGCCGGCGTCGGCGTCGTGCTGCATATGGGGCTGATCGCGCGCGAGGCGAAGGCGCTGGGCGCGGCCCTCTTCGGCAGCACGCTGTTTGCCATCGCCGTCACCGGCCTCCTGATGCATTGGCTCACCCGGCGCCAGCGCGCCCGTGCGGGTGAGGGCGGGGGCGAGACGGGAGACCGGCCATGAGCGCCCCGGCCAGCCTGACCGAGCTGTGGGTCTATCTCGCCGCCAGCCCGCTGACGGCGCTGACCATGACGCTGATCGCCTATCAATGCGGCATGTGGATCTCGGCCAGGGCCGGGTTCAGCCCGCTGGCCAATCCGGTGCTGCTGGCCGTTCTGCTGCTGGTCGGCTTGTTGCTCGTCACCGGCACCGACTACAGCACCTATTTCGAGGGTGCGCAGTTCGTCCACTTTCTGCTTGGGCCGGCCACCGTTGCGCTGGCGTTGCCGCTCTACCGTCAGATCGAACGGGTGCGGCGCTCGGCCCTTGCCATCACGGTCAGTTTGCTCACCGGCGGCGCGGTGGCGGCGGCAACGGCGGTAGCCATCGGTGCCTTCTTCGGGGCAGGGCCGGACATTCTGGCCTCGCTGGCCCCGAAGTCGGTTACGGCGGCCGTTGCCATGGGCATCGCCGACAAGCTCGGCGGACTGCCCTCGCTCACGGCCGTGCTGGTGATGATCACCGGGGTGATCGGTGCCGCGCTGGGCCCGCTGCTGCTGACCCTCCTCGGCGTACGCGATCCGGCCTCGCGCGGGCTCGCCATCGGTACGGCCGCGCATGGCATCGGCACGGCGCGCGCCCTGCAGATGAGCGATCTCGAAGGCGCCTTCGCCGGCCTTGCCATGGGCCTCAATGCGCTTGCCACCGCGCTGCTCTTGCCGCTCGTTTGGGGCTGGGTGTTCTGACGAGGCCTGCAGCCGGTCAGTCGAGACCGGCGGCCTTCCTAAGTGCGGCGTTCATGCGCGATTGCCAGCCCGCGCCGGACTGCCGGAAATGATCGACCACATCTGCGTCCAGTCGCAAGGACACTGGCAGCTTTACCGTGTCTGCCTTCGGGCGACCGCCAAGGTTCTTGCGCATAGCGGCGGCGAGGTCTGGAAACACCTCGGCAAAGGGCCGTGCGGCGGCAAGTTCCGTTTCGCTTGCCTCTGGTGCATCCGTGTCAAGGGATGGCGCGGGCCGGAGTGGAGGTTTCCGAGGTCTGGTCACAGCAGTCTCCTTTCCCTCTGGCTTGCCGGGCGCATGGAGACGACCGAAAGCCCTTCGGCTCCAAGCACCGTGAAAACGACGGCAATCGTCCCGGCTTGCTACTCGTCGCTCCTGCGCAGGCAGGAGCCCAGTAACCACCTGAGCCGGACGGGTTTCAAGGTGCAAAAGGAGATTTGTTCTCGTAGGGGAATAGAATCTCAGGGCCTGCAGTAGCTTGGCAAAGTTGGCTACCGCACCCCGAGCCAGGCTCTGGGATCAACCTTCGCGTCCGTGTTGCCGGTTCCCGACAGGACCTTCACCAGATCGGTGACTGCCTCCAGCGAATGGACGGCGCGGAATTCGTCCACATGCGGCAGCATGGCGCGGATGCCGCGGGCCTTGGGCTCGAAACCGTCGAAGCGCAGCAGCGGGTTGAGCCAGATCAGCCGGCGGCAGGAGCGGTGCAGCCGGTCCATCTCGCGGGCAAGATCCTCGTCGGTCTCCCGCTCCAGCCCGTCGGTGATCAGCAGCACCGTCGGTCCGCCGGAGAGCACCCGGCGCGACCAGTTGCGGTTGAAGAGATGCAGCGCCGTGGCGATGCGCGTGCCGCCGGACCAGTCGGCGACACCGGCCGAGCAGGCCTCCAGCGCCTCGTCCGGGTCCTTCATGCGCAGCGAGCGGGTGACGTTGGTGAGCCGCGTGCCGAAGAGGAACGTGTGCACGTCGCGCCGGGTCTCCGTCATCCCATGCAGGAAATGCAGGAGGATGCGGCTGTACTGGCTCATCGACCCGGAAATGTCGCAGAGCGCCACGATGGGCGGCAGCTTTTCCTGCCGCGCCCGGTGCTTCAGGTCGATGATGGCACCGCCCGCGCGCAGGGACGCCCGCAACGTGCGGCGCGGGTCGATCTGGCCGCGCGGGGCCGCGACACGGCGGCGGTGCAGGATCTTGTCCTTCGGGATCCGCATGGCCCTCAGCGCCGCCTTCGCTTCTGCGATCTCGGCGGCGGTCATCTGGGCAAAGTCCTTGGCCTGCAAGAGCTCGCGGCCCGAAACGGTGAAGCGGGCATCCACCTCCACTTCGGGCTGCTCGGCCAGCGTCTCGCGCCGCTCGCGCGCGGCCTGGAAGGCCTGGGACACCCGGGTCTGGCCGGCCTTGGCCTTTTCCGGGGCGGCACGCGGCGGTGCGACGGGCGACAGGATCGCCAGCATCTTCTCGATCAGCCCGCGGCTCTGCCAGTAGATGCGGAAGGCCTCGTCGAAGAGCACCCGGTGCTCGCGCTTCTGCACGAACAGGGCATGCAGCGTCCAGTAGAGGTCGTCGCGGCTCTCGATGCCGCTCACCTCGACCGCGCGCACCGCCTCCACCACGGTGGCCGGTCCGGCGGGCAGTCCGGCGCGGCGCAGGGTGCGGGCGAAATGGACGATGTTCTCCACCATCCGTCCGCGCCGGTCTGCGTCTGTCGTCGCCGGTCCCGCGATTGCCATCGGCTCAGGCCCCGCCGGCCGGGCGCTGGCCGAGGTCGCGGGCGCCTTCCTTGCGGATGTCCTCGACGATCTGGCGCAGGCGTGAGCCACGCACCCGCTCGATGTCATCCTGGTATTTCAGCAGCACGCCCAGCGTGTCGGAGGCCATGTCCGGATCCAGCGCCAGTTCATTCAGTTCCGTTAGCGCCGTGGCCCAGTCCAGCGTCTCGGCGACGCCCGGCTGCTTGAACAGGTCTTCGGTGGCGCGCAGGCGCTGGACGAAGGCGACAATCTCCGCCGTCAGCCGTTCCGAGGCACCGGGGACCTTGCCCCGGACGATGGCCAGTTCCCGCTCCGCATCCGGATAGTCGACCCAGTGATAGAGGCAGCGCCGCTTCAGCGCGTCATGGATCTCGCGGGTCCGGTTGGTGGTGATGATGACGATCGGCGGCTCGTCCGCGCGAATGGTGCCGAGTTCGGGGATCGTCACCTGGTTGTCGGACAACACTTCCAGCAGGAAGGCCTCGAAGGCCTCGTCGGCGCGGTCCAACTCGTCGATCAGGAACACCGGCGGTCCCTTCAGCGAAGGTTCCAATGCCCTGAGCACCGGGCGCTTGATGAGAAAGCGTTCGTCGAAGATGGAGCGCGAAAGGGCGCTGTGGTCGGTGTCGCCGGAGGCCTCGGCAACGCGGATCTCCACCATTTGCGCGGCATAGTTCCACTCGTAGACGGCGGCGGAAATGTCGAGCCCTTCGTAGCACTGCAGGCGGATCAGGTCGCGGCCGAGGGTCGCCGCCAGAACCTTGGCGATCTCGGTCTTTCCGACGCCGGCCTCGCCCTCCAGAAACAGCGGCCGGCCCATTTTCAAGGCCAGATGCAGCACGGTCGCCAAAGCCCGGTCGGCGACATAGCCGCCGCCGGTCAGCAGCGCCAGGGTGGCATCGATGGAGGCGGGCAGGGCGCTGGGCGCGTGAGGGGTCGGCGTCATAAGGTCTCCCGGCATGTGTCGCTGCCGTCCATTCCCGGTCTAAGGGGCGGGCAGCTGTTGGCGGGCACTCCCGCCCGTCCAGCATATAAGGCGGCATCGAACTTGGGCAGCAGTGAATGCGACGGCGCGGTTGAAACCGTCTCAGGGCCGGGACATGTCGGGGCCGGCGCGGTCTTGCCTCGGGGTTTTGCCGGACTTGCTGCGACGGTGCGTACCACCCACCTTCGCCGCAGGATGACGGGGAGAAGTTCATGCGATTCGAAATCGGCCGCACAGGCGGCGCGTTGCTGGTGCTTGGTCTTGCACTGGCCCTGACAGGGGGCAATGTCACGGCTGCAACGACACCGCAGCCGGATGCTGCACCGGACCTGAAGGCCGTGGAACTTGGCCGGGGGATTGCCGAAGTCAATTGCGCTGTCTGCCATGCGCTTGGCCGCGACGATACAAGCCCGATGGTGACGGCCCCGGCCTTCCGCGACTTGTGGAAGCGCTACCCGGTCGAGCAACTGGAGGAAAGCCTTGCCGAGGGCATTGTTGCCGGCCATGAGAATATGCCGGAACTGATGCTGGAGCCGGAGGAGATCAACGCCTTTGTTGCCTATCTGAAGTCCCTCGGCGGGCCGATCGGTAACTGAACATCTGGCAGCACTCAGGGAGGCCTGCTGCTAACGTATTGAACTTTAAGGTGATATATTGCTTTTTTAGTTGTCTGTTTACTTTGCTGGCGTGACACTTTCCATGTGGCAACCACGTCATGAGGTGATCCATGCAGGCAAGTGAGAGTTTCCGCCGCCAGTTCGCTGGCTATGGCGTTCTGACCGCCGAAATCCTGTACCGCATGCCCGACCATCCGGCGCTCTTGCAGAGTTTTCTCTGGCAGACCGAGGACAAGGCGCCGCAATTTCCCGAGTTGCGCCGCTTCCTTGCCTATTGGGAGCGTGAGATCGAGGCGATGATCCTCTCTGTCCGCGTCGCCCACAAGGACCTGATCGGCCCGATGGACGTGCGCTACGCCAAGGGCGAATTCCTCATCCATTGACGTCGGCGGATGCATGTGCAGACAGGCAGAGCCTTGGCTCTGCCTGTTGTTGATGACACAGCAGGTTTTTTCTCTTCCGTCATGGTCGGGCTTGTCCCGACCATCTGCAAGCCATTGATTTGCGTAGATCCTCGGCACAAGGCCGAGGATGACGATGGAGAGGTTACAGGTTTGTCTGCAGTCTGAGGCAAAGCCTTGGCTCTGCCCGTCAGCCTAACGCCCAACACTCTGCCGCCAAACAGTCTGGCGGACCAGGCGATGGGATCAAACTCCTGATCTCGAAAAAGAAGGCGGACTTCACCTGGCCGATGCAGGTGAAGTCCCGTTGTCTCACTTCTTGCAGCCCTGGCCTTTCGGGTAAGGGGGGCCATAGAGGACGAAAGCGGAGAAGCTGGTGCCGCCCGATGCAAGGTCGAGGAGTTCGTCGGGCAGTTCGTCCTGTGCGATGGAGCGCGGCAGCACGAGAACGGCCTCGCCCGGAGCTTCCTCGATGACGGTGATCTTGTAGGACGGGATCGGGTCGGTGCCGATCAGGTCCTTGATCGCCGCATGCGGGTTGGACTTCAGCAACTCGCGGAAGGCAGCATCGGTCGAGGCCCGTTTGATCAGGTGCTTCTCGATGTGCTGGCGGGCCTGGATAAGCGGATCGGTTTCCGACATGCGCGTACTCCTTGGTATTTCTCGTGCAATCAGGGCTGCTTCGTCTTCGACGCCGTGGCGCTGGTGAAGCATCCTTGTCACAAGATCTAAGGGAGAGTTTTGGTGGCTGCGGTGTTTGACCCCAAATCTGCCACTCACGACCTTGGCTGCAATCCCAGCCCCTTGCCATCGCGCATCACGGCGCGGGCTTCGGGCAGGAATTGCGAGCCCTCGCCTTCATGCAGCACGAAACCCGGCATCAGGCGCAGCGGCGCACGGCTGGCGCGGATGGCACGCAGAAGGATGCGTGTGGCGGCTGCATCCGCGCGGGGCCGCACCGGGATCACATCAATGGCCCCGAAGCGGCCCTGCAGCACATCCAGCACCTCCTGCAAACCATCGGCGCGAAAGATCATGGTCAGTGATCCGCCCTCGCGCAGGATGTCGGCAGCAGTCCTGGCCCAGGGCTCCAGGCCTCTCTCATCCAGCATATGCGCCTGTGCCCTTGCTCCCGCCGGTGAGGAGCGGAACTGGCGGGCCGGGTAGTAGGGCGGGTTCATGATGATGTGATCGGCCAGGCCGGGCGTCAGGCCGCTGGCGTGGCGCTCAGCGCCCCTCGCCGTGATGTCGGCAGCGAGCACCTGCACCCGTGATGCAAAAGCGGCATTGAGCGCATCGGTCAGGCTGTTGCGCGCCAGGTCCAGCACCAGGGCGTCGTTGTCCACCAGGGTCACAGTGATATCGCCAAGCCGGGCCGCGGCGCAGAAACCGGCAGTGCCGACGCCGGCGCCCAGATCCACCACATGGCCTGTCGTGTCATCGGGCAGGGCAGCAGCGAGATAGACTGCGTCGAGCCCGGCGCGGTGCCGACCCTTGGCCGGTTGTTCCACCGTGACAAGACCACCCAGAAAAGCATCCCGCGTCGTCGCAGGCGCGGCGTCGCTCGTCATTTGCGTGGATCGCTCAATTCATGGCCGAGATCGGCGTCGCGCATCAGCCGGCGGGCCGCGTCGATGTCGTCGCTGTCGACCATTACCCGGCGCGGAATGATGCCCAGCGAGCCCTCAAGGATGCTCATGTTGCCATCCGCGACAAAATGCGCGATTCCCGCCTGGCCCAGCAGCGAGCCAACGACAGAAATGATCACGGGATCATTGGTTCTGAGCAGTTCTTCCATGATCTTCCCGGTCCTTGGCGAGGTGTTGGCCGGCAGGCGTGACGGCAGTCCCAAGCTTTATGCTGCCTGCTGCGTCGTGGACAAGTCTGTTCAACGGTTTGTCAAGTGAATGCTCCCTTGCCCCGGACCGCCGAGGTGCCTATTGTCCGCCAAAACCTGACCCCTCGCCAGACCCGTTGGGAGAGTGCATTTGGCAGCCCTTGTCGCTTCCGCACCGGATAAAAGCCGCGCCCAGCCGGGCATCCAGCTTCTCGTGGACCTCGTTGCCGCCGACATGCAGAAGGTCAACGAACTGATCCTGTCCAAGGCCGGCTCGAATGTCGAACTGATCCCGGTGATCGCCAAGCATCTGATCGATTCCGGCGGCAAGCGGCTCCGGCCGATGTTGACGCTCGCCCTTGCCGACATGTTCGGCTACGCGGGCAATGGCCATGTCATCCTGGCGGCCAGCGTCGAGTTCATGCACACCGCGACGCTGCTGCATGATGATGTGGTGGATGAAAGCGACATGCGCCGCGGCAAGCTCGCCGCGCGCAAGCTCTGGGGCAATCAGGCCAGCGTGCTGGTCGGGGATTATCTGCTCGGCCAGGCCTTCAAGATGATGGTCGACGTCGGTTCGCTCGAAGCCCTGCGCATTCTCGCCGAGGCCTCTGCGGTGATCGCCGAGGGCGAAGTGATGCAGCTCGGCGCGGCCAAGAACATCGAGACCAGCGAAGCGGCCTATCTCAAGGTCATCGAGGCCAAGACGGCCGCGCTGTTTGCTGCGGCTGCCGAAGTCGGTCCGGTCATCGCCGGTGAGAGCGACGCCATCCGCGCCGCCGCCCGCCGTTACGGCATGGACTTGGGCCTCGCCTTCCAGCTCGTCGACGATGCCCTCGACTACGGCGGCTCCTCTGCTGACCTCGGCAAGCAGGTTGGCGATGACTTCCGCGAAGGCAAGATCACGCTGCCGGTGGTGGTGGCGCTTGAACGCGGGTCCGATGAAGACCGCGCCTTCTGGAAGCGTTGCCTCGAAGCCGGCGACATCCGCGACGGCGATCTCGACCATGCGATTGCCCTGCTGCGCCAGCATGGGGCCATCGAGGAGACCGTTCTGCGCGCCCGCCATTACGGTGCCAGCGCCCTGGCAGCCCTCGACGCCCTGCCGGAGACGCCGCATCGCCAGGCGCTGGCGGATGCCGTCGAGTTCTGCATCGCCCGCGTTAGCTGACTTAGCGCCCTCTGTTTCGGCTTGAATCAGATTGTGCGCCGTCCCGGCCTCGTGCCGGGACCTGTTAGGCTGGTCACGACGTCACGCCTGCAGCGCAGGGCTTCCCGCCACCCACCAGCCGGGGTGGCCGCGCGACAGGTCGCTGACCAGCCCTTGAACCTCAGCCGCCGCGCATAGGGCAAAGCAGGTGGCTCCGGATCCGGACATGCGAGCAAGGGAAATGCGCGGGTCGGCCTTCAGGGTTGTCAGAACCTCGCCGATGGCCGGACAGATCGAGATGGCTGGCGCTTCAAGGTCATTGCGCGCCTTGCTGAGGTAATCCAACAGCATGTCAGAGCTGGAAAAGGCTTCGGAAAAGTCATCCGGCAGGTCCGGCAGGGCTGCATTGTTGCGGGTCTGCAGCGCCTTGAACACATCCGGTGTGGCCACCTTCTGGCGCGGGTTGACCAGAACCAGGCCGAGCTGCGGCAGTTTCGGCACGGGCGACAGCTCTTCGCCGATGCCGCGCATGCGCCGGGCGCTCTGGCTGAGGCAAACGGGGACATCCGCACCGAGCCCGGCCGCAATGTCGGCGAGCACCGCCTCGGGCACGTCGACGCCGATATGCAGGGCCATCAGCCGGAGGGCTGCGGCGGCATCAGCGGACCCGCCACCAATGCCGGAGGCGACCGGCAGACGCTTTGTCAGGCGGAGATGGAAGGCCGGCTCGGCCATGTCGAGCCGTTTTGCCAGCGCCCGCACGGCGCGCAGCACCAGGTTGCTGTCCGGGTCCTCATCCTTCAACTCGGTCCCGAAAGGCCCCTCGATGGTGAGATGCAGGCGATCCGCCGGTTCGGCCAAAAGCACGTCACCAATGGCCGGAAACACCACCAGACTGTCGAGCAGATGATAGCCATCCGCCCTCTGGCCGGTGATATGCAGTGCGAGGTTGACCTTGGCCCGCGCCAGTTGCACCCGGGGCGGCGGCGGCCCGCGCCGTGCCTCCGGGCTCGCGTCCCTGTCGCCCATTGCAGCCTCAGCCGCCATTGCCACTGGTGTTGGCGGCCGTCGGGGTCGTCGGGTCTTCCTTCAGGCCATTGGCGATCTTGTCGAGGATCTTTGGCAGGTCTTCCGGCTCCGGGTTCAGGTCGCGGGCATGGTTCCACTGGAACCGCGCCTCCAACCGCCGTCCGACTTTCCAGTAGGCATCGCCGAGATGGTCGTTGATCGTCGGGTCGCCGGGTCGCAGTTCCACGGCGCGTTCCAGTTCCTCGACGGCGTCCTCAAAACGACCAAGGCGGTAATAGGCCCAGCCCAGGCTGTCGACGATGTAGCCGTCGCTCGGGCGCAAGGCGACGGCCTTCTTGATCATGCCCAGCGCTTCATCCAGCTTCAGGTTCTGGTCGACCAGTGAATAGCCAAGGTAATTCAGCACCATCGGCTGGTCCGGATAGAGCTCCAGCGCCTTGCGCAGATCCGCTTCCGCGCCATCCCACTGCTTCAGCCGCTCGCGGGAGATGCCCCGGTAGTAGAACAGGGTCCAGTGCTGGCCCTCGACATCCGTCAACGTGGCGATGCCGTCCGAATAGACCTTTTCCGCCTCGGCAAACATCTTGTGCGCGCGCAGCACGTTTCCGAGCGATGTGACCGCCTCCAGGTCGCTCGGATCCTGCTTGATCAGCGCCTCCAGATGCGCCCGGGCCTCGTCGACCTGCTCCATGGCGTTGAAGTTCAGGGCAATCTGGATTTCCGCATCCCGCTTCAGCGGCGATGTCTCCGGCACCTGTTCCAGCGCCTCGATGGCGCGCTGCGGGTTGTTCATCCGCTCATAGAGACCGCCGAGCGCGATGGCGGCAAAGTCGGCGTCCGGATTGAGATAGAGCGACAGGTTCAGATAGGCGGCGGCGAGTTCCTCGGCGCCATCCCGGCCAATGGCCGACCCGAGACCGTTCAAAAGTTCAGCGACGCCGAGCAGCGGGCTCTTGACCAGCGGGGGGATCTTCTTGCCGGACTCGATTGCCTCGCGGCTGGCCTTCAGCAGCGGATGGCCGGGAACGATCTCGTCATATTCGGCCAGAACCGCAAGCGCTTCCTTCTTCTTGCCATTGGTGGCCAGCAGACGCGCATAGGAATCGGCCACGCGCAGCGCGCCCCGGTCTGCGTTATAGGCCGTCTCGATCCGCTCCAGCGCCAGTTTCGGCCGGCCGGCGTTCTGGGCGATCAGGGCCGCATGATTGGCCTTGAACACGTCGAACCACTCCGGACCCTTGAGGCCATCGATCCGCGACAGGGCCTTGTCGACTTCGCCGGCTCCAGCTTCCATCCAGGCCTTGGCCAGGGTCAGCGTCAGTTCGGCCAGCGGACCGCCGCCCGGATCATTCTTCAGCGCCGAGGCCGCCGAGCGGAACTTCTTGTCCTGCGCCAGGTTGACCGACGTCACCAGGTAGCCGAGAAAATTGCCGAGTTTCAGTGCATCGAGATCAAGTGCGAGTTCACCGGCAAAGTCGATCTCGCCATTGGCCATCTTCAGCATGAAGGTGCGTTCCAACAGGAACGGGTTCTGCGGATCCGTCGCCAGGGTCTCTTCATAGAAGGCGGCGGCGGACGCAAAGTCCTTCACGCGGGTGGCCAGGCGGCCGGACAGGTAGCTGCCTGACTGGGTGATGTTCAGATCATCCGGCGTCCCCGGGCGGACCGGCTCGGCAGTCTGTGACGCATGCACCGGCGCAACGAGGGCCGGCACCACAAGGGCCGGCATGGCAAGGGCGACCAGCGCGGTCGTCAGCAGCCCCCGCAGGCGGAAGCGGGAAATCAGCCGGAGTTTCCTCGGCGCGGCGATGACGTTCTTCATTGATCCTCGCAGGTAACCTCGCAGGACATGCGTATCGGACGCATGGCCGGAGCCGGACCGATTCAAGCCTGTCCAGTGAACTCAGATGACAGTGGCGGGTTTGTGGCGATGCGGCAAGCAACTGTATTCCGGTCGCTACAAACCCGTGGTCAAATCCCTGTGCATGGTAGACCAATTACCAAGCCGGCTGTTGCAGGCTTTGGTCGGTTGCAGTGCAAAAAAGGCTTGTGTCGCCCCCCCTTGACGTAGCAGGAATACGCCTGCTCCGGGCACCGGCTTTGCCGGTTCCGGACCTGAAGTGACCGGCAGGGACCGACAGGACCTGCTGTAAGGGCGGAGGCGGAAATGTCCAAGTGGGTCTATGGGTTTGGCAATGGTGCCGCGGAAGGCGATGCCAGCATGAAGAACCTGCTCGGTGGCAAGGGGGCAAACCTTGCCGAAATGAGCAATCTGGGCCTGCCCGTTCCCCCGGGCTTTACCATTCCGACCGAGGTCTGCACCTGGTATTACGACCACGACAAGACCTATCCGGCTGATCTTTCTGCCCAGGTGGAGGCCGCGCTTGCCGATATCGGCCGCCTGACCGGCCGGGCTTTTGGCGACACGGTCAATCCGCTGCTGGTCTCCGTGCGCTCGGGTGCCCGCGTGTCCATGCCGGGCATGATGGACACGGTTCTAAACCTTGGCCTCAACGACAACACCGTCAAGGCGATCGCGCAGAGTTCTGGCGATGAACGCTTCGCGTATGACAGCTACCGCCGCTTTATCCAGATGTATGGCGACGTGGTGCTGGGCGTTGATCATCATTCCTTCGAGGAAATCCTGCAGGAGGTGAAGGACGAGGCCGGGCATGTGCTCGACACCGAACTTTCCGCGGCCGAGCTTGCCGGCATCATCGAGCGCTTCAAGGATCTCGTTGCCGAGGAACTGGGCCGTCCGTTCCCGCAGGATCCGATGGAGCAGTTGTGGGGCGCCATCAGCGCTGTGTTCGGCTCCTGGATGACCGCCCGCGCCCAGACCTACCGCCGCCTGCATGACATTCCCGCCAGCTGGGGCACCGCCGTCAACGTCCAGGCCATGGTGTTCGGCAACATGGGCGAGACGTCTGCCACCGGCGTTGCCTTCACCCGCAATCCCTCCACCGGCGAGAAGGCGCTCTATGGCGAGTTCCTCGTCAATGCCCAGGGTGAGGACGTGGTCGCCGGCATCCGCACGCCGCAGGACATCACCGAAAAGGCCCGCATCGAGGCGGCCTCCGATCGTCCCTCGATGGAACGGCTGATGCCGGATGCCTATGCCGAGTTCATCCGCATCTGCGACCGGCTGGAAGCCCATTACCGCGACATGCAGGATCTGGAGTTCACCATCGAGCGCGGCAAGCTGTGGATGCTGCAGACCCGCTCGGGGAAGCGGACCACCAAGGCGGCGCTGAAGATTGCCGTCGACATGGCCGCTGAAGGCCTGATCACCGAAAAGGAAGCCGTGCTGCGCGTTGAACCCTCCGCGCTGGACCAGCTGCTGCATCCGACCATCGATCCGAAGGCCGAGCGCAATATCTTCGTCACTGGATTGCCGGCGTCGCCGGGTGCGGCCTGCGGCGCCATCGTCTTCACCTCGGAAGAAGCCGAGCAGGCCAAGGCCGCTGGCCGCAAGGTCATCCTGGTGCGCGTGGAAACCTCGCCTGAGGATATTCACGGCATGCACGCGGCCGAGGGCATCCTCACCAGCCGCGGCGGCATGACCTCGCATGCCGCCGTGGTGGCGCGCGGCATGGGCAAGCCCTGCGTCTCCGGCGCCGGGGCTTTGCGCATCGACTACCGCAATGGCACCGTCAGTGCAGGTGGCAAGGTGCTGGACAAGGGGCAGGTCGTCACCATCGACGGCTCGACCGGCCAGGTGCTGATCGGTGAGGTGCCGATGCTGCAGCCGTCCCTGTCCGGCGACTTTGCCAAGCTTATGGTCTGGGCCGATGCTGGCCGCCGCATGAAGGTGCGCGCCAACGCCGAAACCCCGGCCGACGCCCGTGTCGCCCGTGAGTTCGGCGCCGAGGGCATTGGCCTTTGCCGCACCGAGCACATGTTCTTTGACGGCGAGCGTATCCTTGCCGTGCGTGAAATGATCCTGTCCTCGACCGAGGAGGGACGCCGCGCCGCCCTTGCCAAGCTCTTGCCGATGCAGCGCAATGATTTTGTCCAGTTGTTCGAGATCATGAAGGGGCTGCCGGTCACCATCCGCCTGCTCGACCCGCCACTGCACGAGTTCTTGCCGCATTCGGACGCCGAGATCGCCGAAGTGGCAGCAGCTATGGGCGTCTCCGCTGACAAGCTGCGCGAGCGGGCGATGGAACTGGCCGAGTTCAATCCGATGCTCGGCCATCGCGGCTGCCGTCTGCTGGTGTCCTATCCGGAAATCGCTGAAATGCAGGCCCGCGCCATCTTCGAGGCTGCGGTCGAAGCCGGCAAGCGCACCGGCGCCCCGGTTGTGCCGGAAGTCATGGTGCCGCTGGTGGGCCTCAAGGCCGAGCTGGACCTGGTGCGTGGCCGCATCGATGCCATGGCCAAGGCGGTGGCAAGCGAAACCGGCAGCGCCATCGACTATCAGGTCGGCACAATGGTGGAGTTGCCGCGCGCGGCCCTGCGCGCCGGCGAGATTGCGGAGGCGGCGGAGTTTTTCTCCTTCGGCACCAACGACCTCACCCAGACCACCTTCGGCATCTCGCGCGATGACGCCTCGTCGTTCCTCGGGACCTACCAGCAGAAGGGTTTGATCGAACAGGATCCCTTCGTCTCGCTCGACCGTGACGGCGTCGGCGAATTGATCAGCATCGCTGTGGAGCGTGGCCGCAAGACCCGCCCGGACATCAAGCTCGGCATCTGCGGTGAACATGGCGGCGACCCGTCGTCGATCCACTTCTGCGAAAGCGTCGATCTCGATTACGTCTCCTGCTCGCCGTTCCGCGTGCCGATTGCCCGTCTGGCGGCGGCGCAGGCGGCGCTGAAGCGAAGCTGACGTCATGAGCGATGGGGCAGGGGAGGCACTCGCCCTTCTGCGGCAGGGCGGCAAGCTCGCGCTGTCCCGTGCCCTGTCGCGCCTGGAAGCAGAGGAAGGCAGCGCCGGTCTGGCGGCGCTGCTCGATCTTGCGGTCTCAGAAGGTTCCGGCCGCGCGCTGGGCCTCACCGGCCCCCCGGGCGTCGGCAAGTCGACGCTCACCAATGCGCTGATCCGTGGCTTTCGTGCGGGTGGCGACACGGTCGGCGTCTTGGCGGTGGACCCGTCCTCGCGGCTTACCGGCGGGGCGCTCTTGGGCGACCGCACGCGGCTTGCCACCGATCCGGAAGATCAGGGCATCTTCGTGCGTTCCATGGCGGCGCGGGATCGTCTCGGCGGCCTGTCCGACCACGCCATTGCCGCCATTGCCCTGTTCCGGGCCGCGCGGGATCAGGTCATCGTCGAATCGGTTGGCATCGGCCAGTCCGAGGCGGATGTGGCCTTTGCCGTCGACACGCTTGTCCTGTGCATCCAGCCCGGCTCCGGCGACAGTCTTCAGTTCATGAAGGCCGGCGTCATGGAGCTGCCCGACATCATCGTCGTCACCAAGGCCGACATGGGTGCGGCCGCCGCCCGGGCGAAGTCCGATGTTGAGGGCGCGCTCAGCCTGTCGCGCCTTGCCAGCCAGGACTGGACGGTGCCCGTGCTGACCGTTTCAGCGGCGGAGGACAAGGGAACGGCGGAGCTGATGCAGGCCATTGCCCGCCACCAGGCCTATCTCACATCCAGCGGCAAGGGGGCGACCCGCTATCTTGCGCAGCAGCGTGACTGGGTTGCCGACTTCGTCCAGACCCGCTATGGCCGCGCGGGCGCCAGCCTTGTCGATGTCCCCGCCCGTCTGAGCCTTGCCGGCGGTCCCTTCGCGGCCATGGCCGACATCCGCGCCGATTTGGACAGGCGGCTCGGACTGGTCTAGTCTTTGAGCTGGTTCCAAGCAGCCCTGACCTGGACAAGACTTGCCCATGAAAACCCCGATGACCATCGGTGACGTTGCCCGTGAGACCGGGCTGCCGTCCAAGACCCTGCGCTATTACGAGGACATCGGCCTCGTCCGCCCGCATCGGCTGGACAACGGCTACCGGACCTATGATCCGGTGGATCTGGAGCGCCTGCGCTTCCTCAAGCGGGCCCGTTCGCTGGGTTTTTCAATCGAGGAATGCCGCAGTCTGATCGACCTGCAGGACAATCCGGACCGGTCCAATACCGAAGTCCGGCGCCTGGCGCTCGCTCATATCGCAGCGCTGGATGAGAAGATCCTGGAACTTGCTGCCCTGCGGCAGGCGCTGGAACACACGGTTGCGCTGTGTCCGGGCGATGGCCGACCGGAATGTGCGATCCTGGAGGAACTGTCGGGGGAGGAGAGCCGCCTTGATACGCGAGGCAAGCCTAGCTCGCCCGCAGCTTGTTCGCAGCGATCTTGATCCGGCCGTCGATCAGGCTGTCGGCAATGACCGGGGCAATTTCATGCGCCGGGCCCGGGCGGCTGATGTAATAGCCCTGAAGCCGCTCGCAACCGATCGAGGTCAGGAATTCCATCTGCTCTGGCGTCTCGATGCCTTCGGCGACGACAGTCATGCCCAGGGCCTCGCCAAGGTCGATGATCGTGCGCAGAATGGCCTGGGCCTGCGGACAGTCCCCGGCCGGCAGGATGAAATCCCGGTCGATCTTGAGAATGTCGAAGGGGAAGCGGCGCAGGTAGCTCAGCGATGAATAGCCGGAGCCGAAGTCGTCGAGCGCGATCTTGATGCCGAGTTCCCGCAGCCGCTTCATCACGTTGAGCACGGCCATGTCCTTGCCGGCAAACACCGTTTCCGTCACTTCGATTTCCAGCCGCGATGGTGGCAGGTCAAAGGAGGCGAGCGTCTCGATCAACTGGTCGATGAAACGCGGATGGCGGAACTGGGTTGGCGAGATGTTGACCGAGATCATGACATCCGGCCACAGATGCGCATCGCGGCAAGCACGGCGCAGCACCCAGAGCCCCAGATCATTGATCAGGCCCGTTTCCTCGGCAATCGGCACGAAGCTCGCAGGGCTGATCGGGCCGCGTTCGGGATGATTCCAGCGCACCAGGGTCTCGATGGCGCTGATCTTGCCGGTCTTCGACGACAGCTGCGGCTGGTAGGCGACGGCCAGCGCGTCATTGTCGATGGCGCGGCGCAGTTCGCGGGCGATGTTGTCGCGCGTCTGGACATATTCTTCCATCGAAGGATCGAAGAACGACCAGCGGCCGCGTCCGTTGGCCTTCGCATCATAGAGCGCGATGTCGGCCTTGCGCAGCAGTTCGCCGGCCCCGGTGCCGTCCTGGGGAGAGATCGCCGCGCCCATTGACAGGCTGACGAACAGCTCGGTTCCGGCCACTTTGACCGGACGGATCAACTCATCCTGCACCCGGCTCAGCTGGTACTCGATCAACGCGCGCGACGAGCACTGGCTCAGCACCATGGCGAATTCATCGCCAGAGATGCGGGCAAGGGTGCCGGTCGGAGGTACGACACCGCGCAGCCGGGCGGTGACGGCGCGCAACACCTCGTCGCCCGCCGCATGGCCGAGGGTATCGTTGATGTCCTTGAAGTGATCGAGGTCGATGTAGACCACCGCCGTCAGGCCCTTGTCGTCATAGGCATGCGCCAGGGTCTGGGTCAGGAGCCCGGTAAAATAGTCGCGGTTGGGCAGGCCGGTCAGGCTGTCATGCTGGGCGGCATAGACGGCTTTTGCCTCGCTGCTGGCAAGTTTGCGGGTGGATGAGCGGGCATAGTTCAGCAGCACGCCGGTCAGGACGGCAACAGCGAGCGCCAGGATCACCATCACCGGCAGGATCCGGTTGAGCATTTCAGAGCCCGGGCTTTTCGAAACCCAGTTCAGCCGTACAACCGGCTGGTTGTTCGGATCCCGCAGCACCAAGTCTGCCATGCCGCTGCGGCTGTTGCCAGGCTGCGTTGCGGCAATGCTCGACAGGCCGGCCATTTCCGACAGGCGGCCTAGCGCCAGGCTGTTGAGTGGCACGAAACTCACGATCACCGAAGGCGGTTCGCGCTCCGCGCCGATGGTGTGCAGGTCGGGGGCGATGGCTGTCACGGAGAAATAGTAAGGCGCGGCATCGATGCGCGCGAGACCGGTTTCGAACAGGGAATGATGGAAGTTGCGATAGACCGGCTGGAACTTGTAGGTCCCAGAGGGGGTACGCACGAAACTGTTGATGTAACGGGCCCGGACCCGCGCAATTGGGCCTTTCAGGGCATTTAGCAACTGGTCATTGACCCAGTTGCTGTCGCCGGAGCGATCGAAGGCGACGAGAACTTCGCGCCTGCTGTCCAGGATCAGGCTGCGGCTATGACCATAGCCTTCCGCGAGCCAGGCCGAGACGTGATGGCGCAGCCAGTCACGGCTTTCGGTGCCGCGTTCAGCGCGAAAGAACGCATCATCCCAGACGGCGGCCCCTTCCTGCTGCTTGGCGATCTGGTCCAGCTGCAGCTGGATCGCTTCCTGCAACAGGTTGCGCTCGCTGGTGACGGCCGCCTCATCGGTGAGCCGGGAAGACCAGACAAGAATGGCAAAGACGAAGACAACGGCAAGCGCAACAATCCCGATCACCGGCATGATGATCGTATTGGCAATCTTGCCACTTCTTGCGCTTGATCCCGATTCCATCCTTGCCTACCCTGCATGAGTCAGCGAACGCTAGCGCAGACGCCTTAAGGAAAGGCCGACGAATATAGTTAAAAATACCTGATCATCGAACATCGATGAATGAAATACAGTTGCGCCTCAAAGCAGTTGCAGGCCCCGGAAACTGACTTCCGTGCCCCGGGCAACGATGATGTGGTCATGCACCTCGATGCCCAGCGGCTTGGCGATGTCGATGATCTGACGGGTCATCTGGATGTCCGCGCGCGACGGCGTCGGATCGCCGGAGGGATGGTTGTGCACGAGGATGATCGCCGTGGCCGACAGCTCCAGCGCCCGGCGGATCACTTCGCGTGGATAGACCGGGGTGTGATCGACCGTGCCGCGCTGCTGCACTTCATCGGCGATCAGGCCGTTCTTCTTGTCGAGGAACAGGATGCGGAATTCCTCGCGCTCTTCATGCGAGCTGGCCGCGCGCAGGTAGTCCACCACCTTCGACCAGGATGACAGCGCATCGCGCGTATTCACTTCAGCCCTGGCGTAGCGCTTGGCGGCGGCCTGCAGCAGCTTCAGATCATCCGCCACCCGCTCGCCGACGCCCTTCACCTCGAGAAGCCGCGCCCGTGGGGCCGCCAACACGCCTGCGAAGGAGCCGAACCTGGCCAGCAGCGCCTTGGCGATTGGCTTGGTGTCGGCGCGCTTGATCGTGGCAAACAGGATCAGTTCGAGGAGTTCGTAATCGGCAAAGCCGTCTGCGCCATGCGCGCGAAAGCGGTCGCGCAGCCGGTCACGATGACCAAGATAATGCGCCGGGGCCGGGGCATCGGAAAATCCGGTGTCATCCTCGGCCATAGCGTCTCCTCGCCGGCCGTTTCGCTAGCGCGCGTATGGCGTTTCGGGTGTCCAGGATGCGGGAAAAGCGCTGGATGTATGTGATCCTGCCGAAGCCGTTCTGTCCCCCTCCCCCTTGAGGGGAGGGGTCAGGGGTGGGGGTAACAGCTTGCAAGCGCGGGGAAACTGATGTTTCGCGTCCGGCTTGTTCAACAGGCTTTGTCATCGGACCGGTTCTCTCGGGGACCCCCACCCCTCACCCCTCCCCCAAAGGGGGAGGGGAACTGAGAGGCCTCAATTACAGTCGGCGTTCACATGCGATTGCGAAGGGTTGTGGCTGCTTGCCTGTGCCCGCGTCCTACCGGTCGAAGCCGGGCCGGTGCAGGCCCTTTGGCGATAGGGTAAAGATCTCGCAGCCGTCCGGCGTGATGCCGATGGAATGTTCGAACTGCGCCGACAGCGAGCGGTCGCGGGTGACCGCTGTCCAGCCGTCGCTCAGCACCTTCACCTGCGGCCGGCCAAGGTTCACCATCGGCTCGATGGTGAAGATCATGCCGGGCTTCAGCTCGACACCTTCGCCGGGCCGGCCATAGTGCAGGATGTTCGGCGTGTCGTGGAACAGGCGCCCGAGGCCATGGCCGCAGAAATCGCGCACAACCGAGCAGCGCTCGCGCTCGACGAAGGTCTGGATCGCCGCGCCGATGTCGCCGGTGGTGTTGCCGGGTTTGGCTGCGGCGATGCCCAGCATCAGGCTTTCGTAGGTGACTTCGATCAGCCGCTCGGCCGCGCGCTTCAGTTCGCCCACCGGATACATCCGGCTCGAATCGCCATGCCAGCCATCGACGATATAGGTGACGTCGATGTTGACGATGTCACCGTCGCGCAGCGGCTTGTCATTGGGAATGCCGTGGCAGACGACGTGGTTGATCGAGGTGCAGGAGAACTTGGTGTAGCCGCGGTAGTAGAGCGTCGCCGGCAGGGCGTTGTGCTCCCGGCCGAAGGCCTGCACGAAATCATCGATCTCCTGAGTGGTCACGCCCGGCTTGACGATATCGGCCAGGGCATCAAGGCAGGCCGCCGTCACGGCGCCAGCCTTGCGCATGCCGGCGAAGTCTTCCGGCCCGTAAAGGCGGACCTGTCCGGTGTTCTTCAGGGGTGCTGTTGCCGCGTCGATATAGGTGACCATGTCCGAAAGGGGTGTCCGTATCTGTTCTGTCCTGCGCCGGATCGAGGCGGACCGCCGGGAGAGGGGGCGGCGCCGGCCTGAAGCGCCACCCTTCACAAGGCGGCTGTCCGGTAGGCTGTCATCGTTCATCGCGTGTGCCGTTGTCCTTCCCGTTAATATGCGCGGCGGCATCGCGCAAGGAAAGACCTTCCGGCATGGCGCGGGATTTTTGTTTGGCGCGCCGAATGACCCCTCTTGGCTCTTGCGAAGCCGCTTTGGCAGCGCTAGGTGATGCCGTCTTGCCGCGGACGTGGTGAAACCGGTAGCCACAGCAGACTTAAAATCTGCCGTCTTCTGACATGCGGGTTCGAGTCCCGCCGTCCGCACCAATCCCACCCGTCGCCTCCGCCTCACAGGTTCGTTGGTAGCAGGATTTCGACGCGAATTTTTTCCTGCGAGTCCAGCGTGCTGCGCTGGTCGGACATGGCTTTCAACTTGCGGATGGCGCTGCGGGCCAGGTGCCCAGGATCCTGGGTGATCACGGCATCCACGCCGCCGCCGCGCAGGGCCTGTTCCGTAAAGGGCGTGCGCTCATGAGCGATAGTGACGATGTGTCCCGGCATGCGTCCGCCTGCGCCCGGATCCTGACCCTGGTCCTGGCCTCGGCGGATCTCGTCCAGCACGGTCAGCGGGATGCGGGGCTCCGAGGACAGGATATACGCCGCCACCACGGACTGGCGGCGCAGGGCTTCGGCGATGATCCGCCGGGCCCGATCCGCATTGCCATAGGTTTCCAGCGAGGGTAGGGCAGTGAGATGCGGAAACTGGGCGTTGATCACCCGGTCGAAGCCGAGCCGCCGCTCCAGACTGTCCCGCGACTGCATGGTCTCCGAGACAATCAGTATGCTGCCGCTCGTGGCGCGTACGAAGCGGCCGAGGAGCGTGGCGGCTGTCGCTCCGGCGGCGTGGTTGTCGATGCCGACCCAGTCGCCGTCAATCGGCTGGTTGGAGATGAAGGGCAGGGCCTTCACGCCCCTTTCGCGCAGGCGCAGGATGGCGTCGCGCACCTGCGGTGTTTCCGGCGCCATGATCGCCACGCCGTCGCACACCGAGGCATCCAGCGTGCCGAGATAGGCGGCGATGGCGTGCGGATCGTTTTCATCGAGCTGCTTGACTGCCGTCGTCGCCATGTCGTCGACCAGGATCATGTCCGCCTCGCGGATGTGGCGGATGATCTCGGTCAGGAACAGGTCGCCTGAGCGTGGAAGCACGAAGATGAAGCGATAGGCGCGGTTCTTGGCAAGGTTCGCCGCTGACAGGTTGCGGACGAAGCCGAGGTCCTGGATCGCCTTGTTGACCTTGTCGATGGTCTTCTGCTTCACGCCTTCGCGCGCATTCAGCACCCGATCGACCGTTGCGCGGCTGACGCCTGCAGCCTTGGCAAGGTCCTTCGTTGTCGGACGGATGAGGTTGAACCCGTCATCGAGCGCGTCGAATTCGTGATCTCGATCAGACTGTTGGCTTCTATGAAGCGTCATTTTTCTTGCGCTGCGTCCGTTTCCCGTCGCCATCAATAGCATGATTTGAGACACGAGCATCATTTTTTGCTTGTTTTGAGACACGTGTCTCAAATAATGTTGCTGCAACGGACAGGTGAAGCCGAGGAGGGCGAGGCCGGTCTGTTTTGGGAGGAACGATCCAATGAAATCCAGACTGCTGATGGCAGGCGCAAGCGCCCTGCTGATGTGCGGGCTTGCCGGCAACGCCAAGGCCGAGAACCTCACCCTGTGCTGGGCGTCCTGGGACCCGGCCAATGCCCTTGTCGAGCTGAGCAAGGACTTCGAGAAGAGCTCCGGCCACAAGATGAGCTTCGAATTCGTGCCCTGGCCGAATTTTGCCGACCGCATGCTCAACGAGCTGAATTCCGGCGGCAAGCTGTGCGACCTGATGATCGGCGACAGCCAGTGGATCGGCGGCGCGGCGGAAAACGGCCACTACGTGAAGCTCAACGACTTCTTCGATGCCAATGGCATCAAGATGAGCGACTTCATCGATGCCACCGTCATGGGTTATTCCGAATGGCCGAAGGGCACGCCGAACTATTGGGCGCTGCCGGCCTTTGGTGACGTGGTAGGCTGGACCTATCGCAAGGACTGGTTCGCCCGTCCGGAGCTGCGCGCCGAGTACAAGGCCAAGTACGGCCGTGAGCTGGAAGCGCCGCAGACCTTTGCCGAGCTGAAGGACATCGCCACATTCTTCCAGGGCCGCGAGATCGACGGCACCAAGGTCTATGGCGCCTCAATCTACACCGAGCGCGGCTCGGAGGGCATTACCATGGGCGTCATGGACGTGCTCTACAGCTTCGGCTTCCTGTACCAGAACCCGGACAAGCCCTATGACATGGAGGGCTTTGTCAATTCCAAGGGCTCCGTCGCAGGGCTGGAATATTACAAGTCGCTTTATGACTGCTGCACCCCTCCGGGCTCGTCCAACGGCTACATGAGCGAAGGCATCGATGCCTTCAAGTCGGGCCAGGTGGCGATGCAGATGAACTTCGCCTTCACCTGGCCGGGCTTTGAGAGCGATGCCAATGTCGGCAAGGGCAAGACCGGGTATTTCGTCAACCCGAAGGGGCCGGATGGCAAGCAGTTCGCCCAGCTCGGCGGCCAGGGTATTTCGGTTGTCTCCTATTCGCAGAAGAAGGATGCCGCGCTTGAATACATCAAGTGGTTTGCCCAGCCGGATGTCCAGGCGAAGTGGTGGACGATGGGCGGCTTCTCCTGCCTGAAGGCGGTGACGCTGGCCCCTGACTTCCCCAAGAGCCAGCCCTACGCCCAGGCCTTCCTCGACTCGATGGCCGTGGTGAAGGACTTCTGGGCGGATCCCAGCTACGCCACCCTGCTGCAGGATGCCCAGAAGCGGTTCCATGACTATGTCGTGGCCGGCAATGGCACGGCACAGGAAGCGCTGGATGGTCTCGTCCGCGACTGGATCGAGACCTTCGAGGATGATGGCAAGCTCTGAGTGAACGTTGCCCGGGCGCGGCATGGCTGCCGCGCCTGCGGTCCCGCGAAGCTCCTTACCGGACGCTGCCTTGCTGGCGTGTTGCAGGCCTTGAGCTGGCCAGCGCCTGGCCTTGAAACTGGAAACACCATGACCGACCAATCGACAGACCGGGCGCCAACGGCCTCCCGGCCGCTGCGGGGGCATGTCGTCAGGGGGTTGAGTGACCGGGCGGTGGCCTGGATCTTCATCGGCCCGACGATCCTGCTGCTGCTGGCGATCAACATCTTCCCGCTGATCTGGACCATCCGGCTGAGCCTGACCAACTACCGCGCCAATCGCACCGCGGAGGCTGTCGAGTGGGTGGGGCTGCGCAACTATCAGCGCATCCTGACCGATCCCGACATCTGGCACACCATGCAGGCGACGGCGCATTTCCTGATCTGGACCATCGTCCTGCAGGTGCTGATCGGCTTCACGCTGGCCTATCTGATCAACAAGAAATTCCGGGGCAACGACCTGTGGACCACGCTCATCGTCCTGCCGATGATGCTGAGCCCGGCGGTGGTCGGCAATTTCTGGACCTTCCTGTACCAGCCGCAGATCGGCCTCTTCAACTACGTCGTCGGCTATCTCTCCGGCGTTGACCCCTCGTCCTTCTCGATGATCGGGGATGTCGCTCTGGCTCCCTGGGCGATCGTGATTGTCGACACCTGGATGTGGACGCCGTTCGTCATGCTCATCTGCCTCGCTGGCCTGCGCTCCATTCCGGAGTCCATCTACGAGGCGGCGGAATGTGACCGGGCCAGCAAATGGCGGCAGTTCTGGACCATCACCATCCCGATGGCGCTGCCTTTCCTCATGCTGGCGGTTCTGTTCCGCGGCATCGAGAACTTCAAGATGTTCGACCTGGTCGTGCAGCTGACCGGCGGCGGTCCCGGGTCCATCACCGAGTTGACCTCGATCAACCTCAAGCGCGAAGCCTTCGAGAAGTGGCGCACCGGCTACGCCAGCGCCTATGCCGTGATCCTCTTCGTCACCGTCTTTGGCCTTGCCTCGATCTATGTGAAGGCGCTCAACAAGGTGAAGCAGCGATGAGCAGCTATTCCGTCACCCATCCCTCGCTGAGGCAGAAGTGGTTCGCCGGTGTGATCGTCGTCGTCTATGCGCTCATCACGCTGATGCCGCTGATCTGGATCGTCGCCACCGGCTTCAAGTCGCCCTCCGATGCCATTGCCTATCCGCCCAAGGTCGTGTTCGAACCAACGCTGGAAGGCTACGTCAACCTGTTCACCACGCGCACCCGGCTTTCGCCGGAGGCCCTGGCGGCGGCAGGTCCCGCTCAGACCTGGTACGACGAGATCGTGCGCCAGTATGACATGGTCATTTCCGGTCCCAGCCGCTATGGCGAGCGCTTCTTCAACTCCGTCATCATCGGCTTCGGCTCCACCTTCCTGTCGATCTTCCTCGGCACGCTGGCGGCCTATGGCTTCTCAAGGTTCCGGGTGCCGCTGAAGGATGACCTCCTGTTCTTCATCCTGTCGACGCGGATGATGCCGCCGGTGGCGGTCGCCATTCCGATCTTCCTGATGTTCCGCGAGGTCGGCCTGTCCGACACGCATCTGGGCATGATCCTGCTCTACACAGCCGTCAACCTGTCCCTGTCTGTCTGGCTGCTCAAGGGCTTCATCGACGAGATCCCGATCGAATACGAGGAAGCTGCGCTCATCGACGGCTACACGCGGTTCCAGGCCTTCTACAAGGTGGTGCTGCCGCAGGCCGCGACCGGGATCGCCTCGACGGCAATCTTCTGCCTGATCTTTGCCTGGAACGAATACGCCTTCGCGGTGCTGCTCACCTCCGGCACGGCGCAGACCGCGCCGCCCTTCATTCCGACGATCATCGGCGTCGGCAAGGACTGGCCGGCGGTTGCCGCTGGCGCCACCCTGTTCCTCGTCCCGGTCATGGTCTTCACCGTCCTGTTGCGCAAGCACCTGTTGCGCGGGATCACCTTCGGAGCTGTCCGCAAATGAGAGCGCTCGTTCAGGACCTTGCCCGGCTGCGCCGGGGGCCATGGGAAATGCTGGCAACCGTGCTCATCGCACTTGGCGTCGTCATGCTCATGCAGCCGGTTTCGCTGTGGCTTTACACCCACTCCTTCGTGGTCACGCTTGTCGGCACGGTGATGTTCATCATCGTCAGCCATTTCCCGGAGTAGGCCGATGGCCCAGATCCGAATTGAAAACCTGCGCAAGGAGTTCGGCGCCTTTACCGCCGTCCGCTCCTCCAGCTTCACCATCGAGGACGGCGAATTCTTCATGCTGTTGGGTCCGTCCGGCTGCGGCAAGACCACGACCCTGCGCATGATGGCCGGTCTCGAACTGCCGACCAGCGGCCATATCTACATCGACGGCGAGGAGGTCAGCCAGAAGCGGGCGAGCCAGCGCGACATTGCCTTCGTGTTCCAGATGTTCGCGCTCTACCCGCACATGAACGTGCGCAAGAACATCAGCTATCCGCTGGTCAGCCAGGGCATGTCCCGGGCCGATGTCCGGCGCAAGGTGGCGGAAGTGGCGAAGATCCTGCGCATCGAGGACATTCTCGAGCGCCCCGTCGGCGGCCTGTCCGGCGGCGACCGCCAGCGCGTCGCGCTGGGCCGGGCCATCGTGCGCGAGCCCAAGGCCTTCTTCATGGACGAACCGCTCGGCGCGCTGGATGCCGAGTTCCGCGAGCACATGGCCGAAGAGCTGCGCGCACTGCATGACCGGATGGGGGCAACAACCGTCTATGTCACCCATGACCAACTCGAGGCCATGCAGATGGGCGACAAGATCGTCGTCATGAACCACGGTGTCGTCGAGCAGTTCGGCGTGCCGCAGCAGATCTACGACTGGCCGGCAACGAAATTCGTGGCCGAATTCATCGGCACTCCGCCGATGAACTTCCTCGACTTCGAAGGGACCGTTCCGAACGGAGCGACACAGGTCGCGCTGGGCGAGGCCGTCTTCACTGTCCCGGAACAACTGACGGGCGCGCAGGGAGCTCTCACTCTCGGCGTGCGTCCGGAACACGTCACCCTGTCGGATGCCGCGCCCTACCGGGCTGAGGTTCTGGCCCAGGAATATCTTGGCACAACCCAGATCATCACGCTGCGCACCGCTCATGGCCTGCTCAAGGCCCGGATTGCGTCGGATGTGCCGGTCCGGCTGGGGGAGGTGACCGGCGTCCTGTTGGATGCCCGCAAGCTCACCGTATTTGACGCGACAACCGGCCGGGCGTTGGTGTCGAAGGGCAATCAGGAGGCGCTGCGTCATGGCTGAAGTCAGTCTTCATGGCATTTCCAGACGTTTCGGTGCCACGCTGGCTCTTGATGATGTCAGCATGACCGTGCCCGACGGTTCCTTTGTCATCCTGCTCGGCCCCACCGGTGCCGGCAAGACGACGATCCTGCGGATGGTCGCCGGTCTCGATGCACCGGATGCGGGCGAAGTTCTGATCGGTGGCAAGTCCATGGCAGGCTTCACCCCGGCGCAGCGCAACGTTGCCATGGTGTTCCAGCAATACTCGCTCTATCCGCATCTCAACGTGCGCGAGAACCTCGCCTTTCCGCTGAAATCGCCGATGCTGCGCACGCCGCAGGCGGAGATTGACCGCAAGGTGAAGGAAGTGGCGGAAATCCTGCGCATCTCGCACAAGCTCGACAACAAGGCGACTGCCCTGTCGGGCGGCGAGATGCAGCGTGTGTCCATCGGCCGGGCCTTGGTGCGCAATCCGGCGGTCTATCTGATGGACGAGCCGCTTTCCTCGCTGGATGCCAAGCTGCGCGCCGATCTGCGTGTGGAGCTGAAGAACATCCAGGCCAACTCCGGCGCGACGCTGCTCTATGTCACCCATGACCAGATCGAGGCGATGACCATGGCCACCCATGTCGGCGTGCTCGATCAGGGTCGGCTGGTGCAGTTCGGCTCGCCGCGGCAGATCTATGAGGATCCGGTCAGCGTCTACGCGGCTAGCCGGCTTGGCCAGCCGCGCATCAACGTGCTGCCGGCCGATCTCTTCGCCGGCGCCCCGCACGGTGCCGCGTCGATTGGCCTGCGTCCCGAACACATCGCGCAAGGGGAAGGGGAGGAGAGCTTTGTCAGCCGCGTCGAGCATCTCGGCGACCAGACCCGGCTGCATCTCACTCTGCGCAACCATGCCATTGTCACCGTCACTGATGCCCACACGACGCTGAAGCGTGGCGATGCGGTGCGAATCCGTCCACGCAATCCGCTGTATTTCGACGCCACCGGCGCAAGACTGATCTGAGGGAGGAAGCCCGATGACCCATTTCATGAACAGGAAGGAAGACCTCGTCACTGAAGCGATCGACGGGGCGCTCATTGCAGCCGGGGGCACGCTGGCGCGTCTTGATGGCTATCCGCACATCCGCGTTGTCGTGCGCAGTGACTGGACCAAAACCCGCGTGGCCCTCGTCTCCGGCGGTGGCTCGGGGCATGAGCCGGCGCATGTCGGCTTCGTCGGCAAGGGCATGCTGACAGCAGCGGTCTGCGGCGATGTCTTTGCCTCGCCGTCGGTCGATGCCGTCCTTGCTGCCATTCTGGCGGTGACCGGTCCGGCCGGCTGCCTGCTCATCGTCAAGAACTACACCGGCGACCGTCTCAACTTCGGCCTTGCCGCCGAACGTGCCCGTGCCTTTGGCCACAAGGTCGAGATGGTGGTGGTCGACGATGATGTCGCCCTGCCGGATCTGCCGCAGGCGCGTGGTGTCGCCGGAACACTGTTCGTGCACAAGATCGCCGGGGCTCTCGCCGAAGCCGGGCGCGATCTGGAAAGCATCGCGGCAACGGCCCGCCGGGTCATTGCCGCCAGCCACAGCATCGGCATGTCGCTGGACACCTGCACTGTGCCCGGCTCGCCGAAGGAACATCGCATCCCGGCCGGCAAGGTCGAGCTTGGCCTTGGCATTCACGGCGAGGCCGGGTTCGAGCAGATCGACTATGTCGATGCGCGCCAGGCCATGGTCGCGGTCGTCGACAAGCTGCGCGGATGCATGTCGGACAAGCCGCATGTTGCCCTCCTGAACAATCTGGGCGCGGCCTCGGTGCTCGAGATGTCGGTTCTGGCGCATGAGCTGATCCGCTCCTCCATCGGCGAGCGCATCACCTGGCTGATCGGTCCGGCCGCAATGATGACCTCGCTCGACATGCACGGGTTCTCCGTCTCGGTGCTGGAACTGGAGGAGGGCGATGCGGCCCTGCTGGCTGCACCGACGCCCGTGGCCGGCTGGCCCGGCTGCACCGAACTGCGGCCAAGCCGCATCCTGCCGCTGCCGGATGGCCTGTCGCCGATCAAGGCCATGCCTTCGCCTCATGCGGCAACACGTGCGTTCCTCTTGTCCTGCTGCGAGGTGCTGATCGGTGCTGAAGTGGCCCTCAACGCCCTCGACGCCAAGTCCGGCGATGGCGACACGGGCTCGACCCTGGCCAATGCGTCCCGCGCCTTGATTTCGGCGCTGGATGCCCTGCCGCTGGCCGATCCGACCCAGCTCTACCGCGCCATCGGTCAGGAGCTCAGCCAGACCATGGGCGGCTCGTCCGGCGTGTTGCTGGCGATCTTCTTTGCCGCGGCCGGCGACGCCTCGTCCTCCGGCCTGTCCATACGTGAGGCGCTGAAGGCGGGGCTGGATCGGATGCAGCAGATTGGCGGTGCCATGCCCGGCGACCGGACCATGATTGACGCCTTGCAGCCGGCCCTGGAGGCGCTGGACGAGAGCCTTGCGGCGGCCGCTGCGGCGGCGCGCAAGGGGGCGAACCATACTGCCACCCTGACCCGCGCCAAGGCTGGCCGCTCGTCCTACCTTAACGCCGACCAGCTTCTCGGCCACAATGACCCGGGCGCGGAAGCGGTGGCGATTCTGTTCGAGCATCTGGCGCGGCACTGAAACCTGCCCCCTTGGCTCCTTGCATCTGCCAGAGGCCAAGGGGGCAGATGAAGGCTCGACAGGCGCGGCCTACCGGGGCAATGTGCGCGGCGCGGAGCCTCGGACGCTATTTCCTGCCGGGCCCGCTCCGCAAAGGACCCAGCCGACGTGATTGCATTGCGCCCCATACTCTATGTGCTGGGCATTCTCTATGTGGCGCTGGCCACCGTGATGCTCGTGCCGGCGATGGTGGATGTCGCGGCCAAGAACGCGGACTGGCAGGCCTTTGTCTTTTCAGCCTTTCTCACGGGTCTGGTTGGCATGTTGCTGGCCATTGCCGTCGACGGATCGCTGAAGAAGGGCCTGTCGATGCGCCAGACCTTCCTGCTGACGGTGCTGGCCTGGATCACCATTCCCGGCTTTGGCGCATTGCCGTTCTTCTGGCTCGGCCTCGGGCCGGCCGATGCGGTGTTCGAATCGGTATCGGGCTTCACCACCACCGGCGGCACCGTGCTGACCGGGCTCGATTCGCTGCCGCCGGGCATACTCGTCTGGCGTTCGATGATGCAGTGGACCGGCGGTATCGGCGTTGCGGTCATGGGCATTTTCCTGCTGCCGTTCCTGCGCGTCGGTGGCATGCAGTTGTTCCAGAGCGAGAGCGGGGAGGGCGGCGAGAAGATCGTCGGCCGCTCGGTCGAACTGATCCGGCTTATGGTTGTGATCTACGCCGGGCTGACTGCGGCTTGTGCAACCGGATACTACCTGACCGGCATGGATGCGTTCGACGCGATCAACCACGCCATGACCACCCTGTCGACGGGCGGCTACTCGACCTATGACGCGTCTTTCGGCGCCTTTGCAGCCGACGGGCCGGCCTGGGTCGCCATCGGCTTCATGCTGGTTGGCGCCTTGCCGTTTGTTCTCGTCATCCAGGCGCTGCGCGGCGCGCCGCTGCAGCTCTGGCAGGATCCGCAGGTCCGGGCGATGCTTGCGCTCATCGGCATCATCACCTTTGGCCTGACGGTGCATCTGGGCGCCACCCAGTCGCTCGGGTTCTTTGATGCGTTGCGGCTCGCGGCCTTTACCATTGTCTCGCTGATCACCACCACCGGCTTCTATCTCACCGACTACACGCTCTGGGGCGGGGTTGTCGTGGGCATGGTGCTGCTGCTTGCCTTTGTCGGCGGTTGCACCGGGTCCACTTCGGGCGGGGTCAAGATCTTCCGTTACCTGGTGCTTCTGGCGGCGGTGCGCTCGCATCTGCGCAAGATGGTCCGCCCGAACCGGGTCACCGCCGAAACCTTCGGCAAGACCCGCCTGACGCCGGACCTCTCGTCTGCGGTCCTGGTCTATCTGGTGCTCTATACCGGCTCTGTCGCGGCCGTCTGCCTGTGTCTGGCCGCCTTCGATATTGCCTTCATCACCAGTCTGGCGGCTGCGGCCAGTGCGGTTGGCAACATCGGGGCCGCCCTTGGCCCGCTGGTCGGCCCGGACGGAACCTTTGGCGCTCTGCCGGACGGGGCCAAGTGGCTGTTGTCGGGGGCCATGCTGCTCGGGCGGCTGGAACTGATCGTGGTCCTGGTCATGCTCGACCCGGATTTCTGGTCCAATTGAGGCTTACCCATGGATTTCACGCAAAGCCTGATCGGCGGCCGCCTTGTGCGCCGCTACAAGCGGTTTCTGGCCGATGTGATCCTCGACGCCGATGGCAGCGAGGTGACGGCCCATTGCGCCAACCCCGGCTCGATGCTCGGCCTCAATGCACCCGGGTCCCGCGTCTACCTGTCCCGTTCGGACAGTCCCACGCGCAAGCTGCCGCTCAGCTGGGAACTCATCGAAGCTGATGGCGTTCTGGTCGGCATCAGCACCGCACATCCAAACCGACTGGTGGAGGAGGCGATTGTGGCCGGAGCTCTTCCAGGCCTGACTGGTTATCCGGACCTGCGCCGTGAAGTGAAATACGGCGTCAACTCCCGCATCGACATTCTCCTCGAGGCGCCTGACCGGCCGCGCTGCTATGTCGAGGTGAAGAATGTCCATCTGATGCGCCAGCCAGGGCTGGCCGAATTTCCAGACAGTGTCACCGCGCGTGGTGCCAAGCACCTTCGAGAGTTGTCAGACATGGTGCGGGAAGGCCATCGGGCCGTGATGGTCTATCTGGTCCAGCGCCCGGACTGCGACCGTCTCGCCCTGGCCAGCGATATTGATCCGGCCTATGCCAAAGCGCTTGACGAGGCTCGCGCGGCCGGCGTCGAGGTCATCGCCATCGGCTGCTCCGTTACGCCGGAAGCGATCCGGGTCAACCGGGTCGTTGAGGTGGTGTGAGGGGAGCTTCCGGACGCCTGCGCTACTTACTCTCGTCGCTCCTGCCTTCGCAGGAGCAACGAGGGAGAAACTGGTGCCTCACCCTCTCTCGTCGCTCCTGCGCAGGCAGGAGCCTAGTACCCCCGGTCTTGTTTGGTGACTTCAGCGGAAGTACCGGCTCACAAGGCGGTATGGTTTACCGCCGGTGTGCTGTTTCGGCCGCCTCGATTACTGGGCTCCTGCCTGCGCAGGAGCGACGAGGGGGCGACCGCCGCCTGGCAGCGGCAGCCCTTACCTCAATCCGCTATCAGGCCTGAGCGCCCTGCAGCACCACAACGCGCGTATCGTTCGGAACGCGGTTGTAGAGGTCGATGATGTCCTGGTTGATCAGTCGAACGCAGCCGGACGACACCGCCGTACCAATGGTCCAGTATTCGGCCGAACCATGGATCCGGTAGATCGTGTCGCGGTTGCCCTCGAAGATATAGAGTGCGCGGGCGCCAAGCGGGTTGGCCAGGCTGGGTTCCATACCATTGCGATAGGGCTCAAGCTCGGGCTGGCGCGCGATCATTTCCGCTGGCGGCGTCCACCGGGGCCATTCGCGCTTGTAAGCGATGCGCGCTGTGCCGCCCCAGGCAAAGCCGGCGCGGCCGATGCCGACGCCATAGCGCATCGCCTGTCCGCCTTCCATGGTGAGGTACAGGAAGCGGTTCGGCGTGTCGACGATGATCGTGCCGGTCGGTTCGTTCGAGGAATAGGGCACGACCTGGCGGTAGTAGATCGGATTGACCTTGCGCAGGTCCACGGCCGGGATTGGGAACCGTTCGTTCGGCATTGCGGCATACATGCGCAGATATTCCTCCGGAATGCGCGGACCGGAGGGCTGGTAGGGCTCGTAAGGCATGCCAGGCGAGGGAATCGGCTGGGCGTAGCGCGTGGTACAGCCGGCGAGCAGGGTTGCGGAGGCTGCGGCCAGGAGCTGGCGGCGGGAAAGCAACATGTAACAACCTCGGTGTCTGGATCGGTCCTGGCCGGTCTGAAGGCCGGACGTGTTGTCCTTGTGTCTCAGATTCAACTTGCCGGGAGCTTAAAGCCCTGGCCGTTGAGCTAATTTCTGTCAGGCAAAGCCGGCTTTGGGCGGCGGGACGTCCGTCTCGCGCGGCGCATCACTTCGCGCCTCAAGCCGGGCGGGCAATCGCGGTTCAACGCGCCAGCCTGGCGTCGGTTCCATCGCCAGGGCCGGTTCGGGCCGGAAATCAGGGCATTTCGCCTGCAGGCACCGCTTCAGCTTGCCAAGATCGGCACGCATTCGCTCGTCGGCGATCGAGACATGCCGCTCCGGCACCGTGCGCAGGCCCGCCAGTGTCACGTCAGCCGGCGAGGGGGCCGCAATCGGGCGCAACGCGATCAGCACCAGGGCAACCAGCCCCAGCAGCCGTCCGGCCCAGATCAGACCCTGCATGGGTCGCAGGCATATGTGTGTCAAGAAATCCATGCCCTCGCATCGCGGCAGATTGTGGCGCGGATTGGGACAGGTGGCGTCAAATGGGCGTGAGCCTTGCGTGATTGGGCATTTTTCACGCAGTGTGACTTTTTCGCCTCGGTGTGGTCCGCATGCGGCTTACGGGCACAACTGGCGTCACGAAACCAGCACGGGCCCAGTAGGGCCTCTCGGCTCCTCAACTGGGGCAGGGCCATTGGAGATGTAGCCAGACGGTTTTCGCGGCCTCGAAGCTCCCCTCCCCCTCGTGGGGAGGGGTAAGGGGTGGGGGCACGGGAAGCTGTTAGATCACAATGAGTCTTAACTACGCCTGGTCAGGAACGTGAACCCTGGATCTTAGTCCGCTCCCCCCACCCCCAAGCCCCTCCCCACGAGGGGGAGGGGAGCGGAGAGGCCGATGTTGATGACAAGGCACGCATCTTTTTCTTTCTTCATGGTCGGGCTTGTCCCGACCACCTGCTGGTCATCGATTTGCGCAGATCCTCGGCTCAAGGCCAAGGATGACGAAGGAGACGGGGGCGGCTCGCCAGCGCCCATGCGGCGCCCTTTTGCCTGTTCGCTTCTAGCTGGTTTCTCAGCCCGCCGTGGCTTTGTTGAGCGGCGGCTGGAACTGCCAGCCCATGTCCCAGGGGAAATAGATCCAGGTGTCCTGCGACACTTCCGTCACGAAGGTATCGACCAGCGGCCGGCCCATCGGCTTGGCATAGACGGTGGCAAAATGCGCCTTCGGCAGCATTTCGCGCACGACGCGGGCGGTCTTGCCGGTGTCGACCAGATCGTCGATGACAAGCACGCCATTGCCGTCCCCGCCCTCAAGGCCGATGACCTTCGGGTCGATCGGCTTGATCACGCGCAGGGAGCCCTGGTTCTCATAGTCATGATAGGAGGCGACGCACACCGTCTCGATCATGCGGATGCCGAGTTCGCGTGCAACGATGGCTGCGGGAACCAGCCCGCCACGGGTGATGCAGACGATGGCCTGCCATTCGCCCTGGCCGGACAGCCGCCAGGCAAGCGCCCGGGCGTCGCGGTGGAACTGGTCCCAGGAAACGGGAAAGGCCTTGTTCTGTTCGGGGTTTTCCATGTGTCTGTCGTCCTTGCGGCCTTGGCCGTTTGCGTTTGGCCCCGAGGGTCGGGGCGGAAGTGTCAGGCTTTTTTGGCAGCTTCCATGGCTTTGGCCGCGGCGACCGCCGCCTCGACGTCAGCGGCCACGGGGCCGAGCCGCGCGGCATCGCGGCTGCGCAGCACAACCTGGGTGCTGAAGCGACCGTCGGTCATGCGCGGATAGGAGCCGATGATCACATCCAGGTTCTCGCCCTGGATGGTCCGGAGCGCGTCGGCGATGCGGCTTTCGGGCAGATCCGCATCGACCGTCTGCGACAGGATCCTTGCCCCGCCACGCAGGGTCGGGGCGATGGCATCCAGCATCGCCTGCATGATCGAGGGCACACCGGCCATCACATGTACATTGCCGATCCGAAAGCCCGGTGCTTTCGACACCTTGTTCTCGATCAGGTCCGCGCCGGCCGGAATACGGGCCATGCGCTGGCGCGCAGGGGTGAATTCGCCGGGCGGATAGTGCGCGGACAGGAGCGCCATGGCGCGCGGGTCATGATCGATGGTGACGCCGAAGGCCTTGGCGATGCTGTCGGCCGTGATGTCGTCGTGGGTCGGGCCGATGCCACCGGAGGTGAAGACATAGTCATATTGGCCGCGCAGCGCGTTCACGGCCTCGACGATACGCGCCTCGATGTCGGGAACAACACGCACTTCCATCAGGTCGATACCGGCCAGGGTCAGGAACTCGGCGATATAGCCGATGTTCTTGTCCTTGGTCCGGCCGGACAGGATCTCGTCTCCGATGACGAGAAAGGCAGCCGTCACGATCCCTTGCGATGCGTCGTCCATGCAGACCTCTCCAGTGACCGGTTTGCCCTGGCTCCAGGAGAGACACCGGGCATCCGTCCTGCCGCGTCTGCTGCAGGCCGGTTTCTGCCTTTATCGCAAGCGCGGGCTTCGCTCAAGCGGTGCCGCTGTCGCGCCAGCCGTAGATCCAGTCCATCCGCCGCAAAAGCCGCTCCGGCGAACTGGCTCTCAGCACCGTGTCACGGGCGAGCGATGCCGGCCAGGCCATGTGATAGATCGTGGCATTGGTGCTGGCGGCCTGTTGCACCTGGGTCGCGCGCGGCTGGCGCTGCTGCTGGTAGGCGGCCAATGCTGCGGGGATGTCTTTCGCCCCTTGCATCACCCGGCCGAGAACAGCCGCATCCTCGATCGCCATCGCTGCGCCTTGCGCGGCAAACGGCAACATCGCGTGGGCCGCATCTCCCAGCAAGGCGATCCGTCCCTTGGCCCAGGGCCTGTCCGCGTCGACGGCGCACAGCGCCCACCGCAACCATACATCGGGGAGTTGCATCACCGCGCGGATTTCGGCCGGCCAGTCGGCAAACCGGCGCAGCAGGGCGTCGCGATCTGCCGGTTCCGACCAGCCCTCCGCATCCCAGTTCTCCTCGACAAGGGCCACCAGGTTGAACTCGCGTCCGGAGCGGACCGGGTAATGCACCAGATGCGCCTTCGGACCGAGCCAAAGCCCGGTTTCGGTCATCAGTTCATCGGGAACGGCGCTTGCCGGCAGCGTGGCGCGATAGGCCGTGCGGCCGGAGAATCGCGCCTCGGGGCCCCTCATCACCCGCTGGCGGACCTCGGAGCGCACGCCATCAGCGCCGATCAGGGCGCAGGCGCTGAGCTTGCGCGATTCGTTCGCAGTTGTGATCTGGGCCTCGATGCCGGTGCCGGTCTGCACCACGTCTGCGAGCATGGCACCGAGGGTCAGGGTGATCGCCGGGCTGGTGCTGACAGCCTCGAGCAGCACCTTCTGCAGGTCGGCCCGATGCAGCACCAGATAGGGCAGGCCATAGCGCTCGCGGGCGACGGGGCCAAGCGGCACCCGCGCAAGGTCGCGGCCGTTTCGGGCACTGCGGATGCGTACGGTCGCCGGTTCCGCCGCTTTTGCTTCAAGCGCCGGGAGCAGCCCGAAGCCGGCAAGGACCCCAAGGGCGTTGGGCGACAGCTGCAGTCCGGCGCCAACTTCCGCCAGCCGTTCCGTTCGCTCCAGCAGTTCAACGCGGTAGCCAGCCCGCGCCAGGCAGAGCGCAGCCGTCAAGCCGCCAATACCGGCACCGATGACGGCAACAGGCAGGGCGGGAATCGAGTGTGTCATGAAAGGGCTCGCAGCCGTATCAGGCCGCGACAGGGACCCAGACGCAATCCGACGGTTCCGCCTGGCCGGCCTTCAGCGACGGGTTGTACTTGTACAGCGTCGAGCAATAGGGGCAGACGATCTGGTCCTCGTGGCCGAGATCGAGGAATACATGCGGATGGTCAAAGGGCGGGTTCGCCCCGATGCACATGAATTCGCGCGCGCCGATCTCGATGCAGTCGTGGCCGCTGGTATTCTGGAAATGCGGGACAACATGATCCGCCATGGTACCTGTCCAATTGTCTGACTACGCTTGAGTGGTGGCCGAACATACTGTCTTGCTGCAGCAAAGGGTAGGGGCTTTGCGCCGATACGCACATTCGCCGCAGTCTGGTTCCGCCCGCGATCTGCCTGCGAACCGCATGCGCCATTTCCGGCCTTTGCGCGCCGGCGCCGAATGCGTAAGGTACAGGTTACGCGATATTCCTTTAACGTAAGCGTCAAGGTGACTATGCTGAAGTTTTCCGGCGACGGGGTCGACATTGCCTATCTGGACGAGGGCGAGGGCGAGCCGATCCTTCTCATTCACGGCTTTGCCTCCAACAAGACCGTCAACTGGGCCTATCCGGGTTGGGTCGACCTGTTGCGCAAGGATGGCCGCCGGGTCATCGCCCTCGACAATCGCGGTCATGGCGACAGCAGTAAGTTCTATGATCCGGCCGACTACGGCGCGCCGATCATGGCCGAGGATGCCCGCCGCCTTCTCGATCATCTCGGCCTCGATCAGGTCGATGTCATGGGCTATTCCATGGGCGCGCGCATCTCCGCCTTTCTCACGCTCAATCACCCGCAGCGTGTCCGCCGGGCGATTTTCGGTGGTCTCGGCTATGGCATGGTGAATGGGGTGGGTGATCCCGAGCCGATCGCGCGTGGTCTGGAGGCGGACAGCCTTGCCGATGTGCCCGACCGCACCGGCCGCGCTTTCCGCGCCTTCGCCGAGCAGACCAAATCGGACCGCAAGGCGCTGGCGGCCTGCATCCGCTCGTCACGCCAGAAGATTACGGAAGAAGACGTTGCCCGCATCCGCCGCCCGGTTCTGGTGGCGGTTGGAACCAAGGATGACATCGCTGGCTCAGCGGAGGATCTGGCGGCGCTTATCCCCGGTGCCCGCGTGCTCGACATCCCTGGCCGTGACCACATGGTCGCGGTGGGCGACAAAGTGTTCAAGCAGGGTGTACTCGACTTCCTGGCGGAGACAGACTGATGGTCAAGACGCTCTCCTTCACCGGTGTGGAAGGCAACAGGCTCGTCGCTGACCGGTTCGGCGCGGAGGGCGCTCCGGTGCTGCTGCTGCATGGCGGCGGCCAGACCCGGCATGCCTGGGCCGGGACAGGAGAGCGTCTGGCCGGGGCGGGCTTCAGCGCCGTCTGCCTCGATCAGCGCGGCCACGGCGAGAGCGACTGGGTGGCGTCCGGCAACTATGCCTTTCTCGACTTCGGCCGTGACCTCGTGCGTGTGGCTTCCACGCTCACCGCCGAACATGGCCGGCGCCCGGTTCTGATCGGCGCATCCCTTGGCGGCCTCGCCGGCATTCTCGCCGAGGGGCATCTTGCCCCCGGCAGCCTGTCCGCCCTGGTGCTGGTCGACATTACGCCACGGGTCGATCTTGGCGGGGTGTCGAAGATCGTCGAGTTCATGTCCGCCAACATGGCCGACGGCTTTGCCAGCGTCGAGGACGCGGCAGACGCCATCGCCGCCTATCTGCCGCATCGCCCGCGGCCAGCCTCGCTGGAGGGCCTTGCCAAGAACCTGCGCCCGACCCCGGACGGCCGCCTGCGCTGGCACTGGGATCCGCGCTTTATCTCCGCCCGTCATTCGGATGGCGATGTCGCCCGGGCCATGGCCGAAGACGAACTGATTGCTGCCGCCCGCCACCTGTCCTTGCCGGTGCTGCTGGTGCGTGGCGGTCGCTCGGAGCTGGTGTCAGAGGCCCATGTCGCGGAGTTCCAGTCCCTCGTGCCCCATGCCCGTTTCGTTGACGTCGAAGCCGCCGGCCACATGGTCGCCGGCGACCGCAACGACGTCTTCACTGAGGCTCTGGTCGATTTCCTCGAGACCCTCGAGGCGTCGGCCACGCCGGCGTGACCTGCCCGGGTTTTCCTGAATCCCCGCAACCGCTTGCCTGCATCGGCTCATTTCAGTGTCGGCCATGGCCTCAGGGGATGATTCAAGCGCTTGCTGTTCTGATTCAGAATCAAGCGATATTGTTGTTCAGGATCAGTTGGTTACACCCGTTTCCTTGCGCGTGTTATTTTGTCCCGCCCCCTCACTTTTCGTCATGCCATGGCTCGACCATGGCATCCAGGCCGTGACCTCTCATCCCGGCTCATCACCGCGTCAGTCACGCCCTATTCCCCCCGGAAGACCGGGCTCCGTTTCTCAAGAAACGCTGTCCGCCCCTCGGCAAAGTCGGCGCTGTCAAAGCAGTGCTCGGCCGCCGCATTGGCTGCGGACAGGTCGCCGCTTGCGAGTGCGGTCAGGGCGGCCTTGGTCGCAGTGATGGTCAGCGGTGCGTTGTCCGCCAGCGTTGCTGCCAGTGCCCGTGTTTCCGTCTCCAGGTCGTCCGCGTCGACCAGCCGGTCGATCAGCCCGATCCGCTCGGCCTCGGCAGCGTCAATGCGGCGGGCGGTGAAGACGAGGTCCTTGGCTCTTGCCGCTCCGGTCAGGGCTACAATGTCGGCCAGGGCTGTGGGCGGATAAGCAATGCCCAGCCGGGCGGCCGGAATGCCGAAGCTGGAGCCTTGGGCCGCAACCCGCAGGTCACAGGCTGCTGCCAGTCCCAGTCCGCCGCCGAGGCAATGGCCGCGGATCATGGCAATGGTCGGCCTCGGGCTGGCGCGCAGCGCATCGAAGGCGGCGACATTGATCGCCTCATAGGCCTTGGCGTCCTTGGCGTTGCCGCGCAGCGCCGCGAATTCCGAAATGTCCGCCCCGGCGACGAATGTTTCCTCGCCTGCTCCCCGGACGATGACCACGCGGACCTGCGGGGCAGCGACAGCCTCTTCCACCGCGTCCGGCACGGCCTGCCACATTGCCAGTGTCAGGGCATTGCGGCGCTCTCGATTGTCGATGGTGATGAAGGCCAGCGCCCCCTCGATCGTGAGTGTGATGCAGCCATGGCGTGCGGGCAGGTTCATGGTCAGATGGTCCTTGCGATGATAACGTCCGGGGCTGTACGAGAGGGCGGACGACTGCTGCGGGCAGGCTGCTGCGACCAACCGACGGCAGACCTTGCGAAGCTGTGTTCCGCTCCTTACTGAGTGTGAACCGTGTTCGCGTACAAGCCAGCCAATGGTATGGCCGGCATGGCCCTTGTGGTAACATGATCCAAACGGTTTCGGCTTGAGACGGTGCGCGCCGCGCTGCCGGCCTTTGAAGGAGACAAGCCATGGTGAATTCCAATCTCCGGCCGGCGGCTGGCTCGATTGCGCTGCATGATCCTGCCTGGCGGCAGATGCGCGAGGAAGCGGAGCGGATGGTTCTGGACGAGCCGGCGCTGTCCTCCTTCGTTTATGAAACCGTGCTTAATCACCAGCGGCTGGAAGATGCGGTCATCCATCGCCTCGGTGACCGGCTCGGCCGCGATGTCGTCTCGGCCTCGCTGATCCGCCAGACCTATCAGGAAGCGCTGATCAGCGAGCCGGATCTGGGCGAGATCTTCCGGGTCGACATAATGGCCGTATTTGATCGCGACCCGGCCTGCAATCGTCTGCTGGAGCCGGTGCTCTATTTCAAGGGCTTCCATGCGCTGCAGACGCACCGTCTTGCCAACTGGCTCTGGCGCCAGGGCCGCAAGGACTTCGCACTCTATCTGCAGAGCCGGTCCTCGGAAGTGTTCCAGGTCGACATTCACCCGATGGTGCCGGTCGGCCGTGGCATCTTCATCGACCACGCGACCGGCCTTGTCGTCGGCTCGACGGCGGTCATCGAGGACGATGTCTCGATCCTGCAGGGCGTGACCCTCGGCGGTACCGGCAAGGAGCAGGGTGACCGTCACCCCAAGATCCGCAAAGGCGTGCTCATTGGCGCCGGCGCCAAGGTACTTGGGAATCTCGAGATCGGTCGCTGCTCGCGCATCGCGGCCGGCTCCGTCGTGCTGCAGGATGTGCCGTGCAACACCACCGTTGCCGGTGTTCCGGCCCGTGTCGTCGGCCAGGCGGGCTGCGCCGAGCCCGCCCGCTCCATGGATCAGCTTCTGGCTGACAAGGCGCTGTCCGAGTAACCGGTCTTGCGCCGGTGCAAAGGATCACGGGGATAGCCGAACTGGACGGTTGGCACCCCGTCGTGTTCGTGTAGGGTCGCGCCGGATTGACAGCTTGTTTGACAAGGGCGGCTCCAGCTGCCAAACGGGCCCGCTTCGGGCCTGGACTGGAGCCGTTACCCGGCACCGCTGACCCCTCGATACGGACAAGGAGCGACACGAGAATGAAACCCGATGAAATCAAGAAGCTCGAGGCGTATCTGCGCCGCAAGTTCAACCTGCCGGCCATCAAGCTGCAGGCCCGCCCGCGCAAGGACGACTCGGCTGAGGTTTACATCGGCGAGGAATTCATCGGCGTCGTGTTCCGCGATGACGAGGACGACGACCTGAGCTGGAGCTTCCAGATGGCCATCCTGGAGATGGACCTGGAAGAAGACGCCGGCTGATCAGCGATCCTGACCTACCACCTCTGCTGCCCCGGCCCTGTGCCGGGGTTTTGCGTTTTGATGCTGGGATCATGTGCGGCCCGTTTCGGTTGGCGGGATCGCCAATCGCCGCAGCACTCTCTTTACTCGTGGCTGTGTCCGTAAACCTCGGCCGGATCATAGACCTTGTGATCTTCGACGAGACGCAAGCCGACGCGGCCGTCGTCATGGGCAACGAGGGCCCGGTGGAAGCAGGAGCGGTAGCCGGTGTGGCAGGTGGCGCCATTGCCGCCCACATCCACCTTCAGCCACAGGGCGTCCTGGTCGCAGTCGGTTAGAATTTCGCGCACGCTCTGCACCTGGCCGGAGGTGCCGCCCTTCTTCCAGTACTCCTGCCGCGAGCGGCTCCAGTACCAGGCCTCGCCGGTCTCGATGGTCTTGCGCAGGCTTTCGGCGTTCATGTAGCCGACCATAAGCAAATCGCCGCTCGTGGCGTCACAGACCACGGCGGCGATCAGGCCGTTTTCATCGAATTTGGGCTGGAAGGCGAGGCCATTTTCGACCTCGCTGCGCGAGCCGCGCGGCTCGAATTCCTGGATGGACACGTCAAATCCCCGTCGCTGGTGCGACGGGTCTAACGGGACCCGCCGCGGATCAAAGTCAGGAAGCGGGCCTGTTCGGCCGGGTCATCCCGGAACAGGCCGGTAAACTGCGTCGTGATGGTCGACACGCCCGCCTTCTGGACGCCGCGCATGGTCATGCACTGATGCTCGGCCTCGAGCATCACCGCGAGACCGCGCGGCTGAAGATGCTCGTCAATGGCCGACACCACCTGCGACGTCAAGTTTTCCTGCGTCTGCAGCCGGTTCGCGTAAATGTCGACCACGCGTGCCAGCTTGGACAGGCCAACCACGCCGCCGTTCGGGTAATAGGCGATGTGGGCCGTGCCGATGAACGGCAGCATGTGGTGCTCGCAATGCGAATGGAACGGAATGCCGCGCACCAGGATCATGTCTTCGAAGCCGCCGACGTCTTCGAAGGTGCGCTGCAGGTGTTCGGCCGGATCCTCGAAATAGCCGGAATAAAGCTCGGCAAAGGACTTCACCACACGCTTTGGCGTGTCGAGCAGGCCTTCGCGCTCCGGGTCATCGCCAAGATAAGCGAGCAGGGTACGAACAGCGGCTTCCGCCTGCTCGCGGTTCGGGCGCGCGATCTCATGCGGGGCTTTGCGCACAGCGGCCTTCTCGACCGGCTTCACAATGGCATCCATGGTCAGTCCTCGTAAACTCGCTTCATCATGGGGTAGTACGGACATGGCTGCAATCCGGATCACGGAGGAATGGTTCCGAGGGCTCAAGGAAACGCGTGCGGTGAAGATCCCGTCTCCACGCCTGGAAAGCGACGATTGATCGCTGATCGGGTGGCTGCACGCCGGCGCAGAACGCTCTATATAGGATGAAGCATGTGGCGGCAAAGTGCTGGACCGCAGCATTTCGGTAGTTGCCCGTTGGATTGGGTTTGTCATGCTCGACGATATCTACAATGCGCGCATCCTTGACTTTGCCGGCAATATTCCCCGGCTCGGCCGCCTTGAGGCCCCCGATGCCACGGCCAAGGCGCATTCGAAACTGTGTGGGTCCACGGTTCTCGTCGATCTGAAATTCGAGGGCGGTGTCGTTACGGATTTTGCCCAGGACGTGAAAGCCTGTGCTCTTGGTCAGGCCGCTGCGTCCATCATGGCGCGCACCATCATCGGCGCGACATCGTCAGAACTGCGCCAGTTGCGGCAAACGGTCACGGCGATGCTGAAGGAAAACGGTGCGCCGCCGGAAGGGCGCTTCGCCGAGTTCCGCTTTCTGGAGCCGGTGCGCGACTACAAGGCCCGCCACGCCTCGACACTCCTGACCTTCGACGCCGTGGTCGATGCTCTCGACCAGATCGAGACCGCCCGCGCCGTGGCCGGCTGACAGCGGCATCGAGGATCAGCCATGTGCCGGAACTGCAAGGATGCGCCAGGACCTTCGACCCCGGATCCCGCGCCGCCCCGCCGCGTGTCACCTGCGGTCTGGGTCGCCCTCGGCCTGATCTGGCTTTACAGGCATTCGCTGTCGCTGGTGATGGGACGCGGCTGCCGCTATGCGCCCACCTGTTCCGACTACACCAGCCAGGCAATCCTCCGCTTCGGCTTCTGGGCCGGCGGCTGGCTCGGCCTGTCGCGCATCCTGCGCTGCAATCCCTATGGCGCGTCCGGCTATGATCCGCTGCCGGACATGCTTGATCCGTCGGCACGCTGGTATCTGCCCTGGCGCTATGGCCGCTGGACCGGTGCCCACATCCCGCCCGAACAGCGCTGGCAATAGCGGCCGATCGTCGGCTGTGTGTCGCCAAACTGTTGCACGAACGGTCTATTTTCGTTGCCTTGTCGCATCAATCCGGTGCGGAGCGTGTGCGCAGCGACCGCCTGCGGTTGCCGGTCCGGGCAAAATCCCGTATGGAAACGCCGTCCTTTGACCCCCAACGCTTACCTGCCTCGTCTGCAGGAGTGAGCAGGAGACAGTGATGATCCATCTGACGTTCCCCGACAATTCCGTACGCTCCTACGAGCCAGGCACCACCGGTGCGGCCGTCGCCGAGGGCATTTCCAAGTCGCTGGCCAAGAAGGCCGTTGCGATGACCCTTGATGGCGAGCTGCGCGACCTGTCCGATCCGATCTCTGCCGATGCCCGCATCGAGATCGTGACCCGCGAGGACCCGCGCGCCCTTGAGCTGATCCGCCACGACGCGGCCCATGTGATGGCCGAGGCGGTGCAGGAGATCTGGCCGGGGACCCAGGTCACCATTGGACCGGTGATCGAGAACGGTTTCTATTACGACTTCAAGCGCGTCCATCCGGACACCCGTGAGGACTGGCCCTTCACGCCCGAAGACCTGCCGGTCATCGAGAAGAAGATGCGCGAGATCATCGCGCGCGGGGCTGCCTTCACCAAGGAAGTCTGGAGCCGCGAGGAGGCCAAGCGCTTCTTCGCTGCCAAAGGCGAGACCTACAAGGTCGAGCTGATCGACGCCATTCCGGAAGGCCAGGATCTGAAGATCTACCGCCAGGGCCAGTGGCTTGACCTCTGCCGTGGTCCGCACATGGCCTCGACGCGCCAGATCGGCGATGCCTTCAAGCTGATGAAGGTTGCCGGTGCCTACTGGCGCGGTGACAGCAACAACGAGATGCTGACCCGCATCTACGCCACCGCCTGGGCCAACGAGGCGGATCTGAAGGCCTATATCCACATGCTGGAAGAGGCCGAGAAGCGCGACCACCGCAAGCTTGGCCGCGAGATGGACCTGTTCCACTTCCAGGAGGAAGGGCCGGGCGTCGTGTTCTGGCATGCCAAGGGCTGGAGCGTGTTCCAGAGCCTTGTCGCCTATATGCGCCGCCGTCTCGCCCATACCTATGACGAGGTGAATGCGCCGCAGGTGCTGGACACTTCGCTGTGGGAGACCTCGGGTCACTGGGGCTGGTACAAGGAGAACATGTTCTCCGTGCAATGCGCCGATCCGGAAGCCGAGGACGAGCGCATCTTCGCGCTGAAGCCGATGAACTGCCCCGGCCACGTGCAGATCTTCAAGCATGGCCTGAAGAGCTACCGCGATCTGCCCATGCGCCTAGCCGAATTCGGCACCGTGCACCGCTACGAGCCCTCCGGCGCGCTGCATGGCCTCATGCGCGTGCGCGGCTTCACCCAGGACGATGCCCATGTCTTCTGCACGGAAGAGCAGATGGCGGCCGAGTGCCTGCGCATCAACGACCTCATCCTGTCGGTCTACAAGGACTTCGGCTTCGACGAGGTCGTGGTCAAACTGTCGACCCGTCCGGAAAAGCGCGTTGGTTCGGACGAGCTGTGGGATCACGCCGAAGCGGTGATGACCCGCGTTCTGAAGCAGATCGAGGAGCAGTCGGGCGGACGCATCAAGACCGGCATCCTGCCGGGCGAGGGCGCCTTCTACGGGCCGAAGTTCGAATACACCCTGCGCGATGCCATCGGCCGTGACTGGCAGTGCGGCACCACCCAGGTCGACTTCAACCTGCCGGAGCGCTTCGGGGCCTTCTTCGTCGACAAGGACGGTGAGAAGAAGACGCCGGTGATGATCCACCGCGCCATCTGTGGCTCGATGGAACGCTTCCTCGGCATTCTCATCGAGAACTTCGCCGGCCATTTCCCGCTCTGGCTGGCGCCGAAGCAGGTGGTTGTGGCCACCATCACCTCCGAGGCCGATGACTACGCCCGGGATGTGCATGCGGCCATGCGCAAGGCGGGTCTGCGTGTCGACCTTGATCTTCGCAACGAGAAGATCAATTACAAGGTGCGTGAGCACTCGCTGGCCAAGGTTCCGGTCATCGTTGTCTGCGGCAAGCGCGAGGCGGAAGAACGCACGGTCAACGTGCGCCGTCTGGGCGCCACCGACCAGACCTCGATGAGCCTCGACGAGGCGATTGCCGCCTTTGTCGAGGAAGCGGTGGCGCCGGACATCAAGCGCGCGCGCTAACAGAAAAATTGCCGTAGCGGTGAAAACTGCCGCTACGGCTCTTGCCAGGTCGGGCCGGGTCCAGCACCCTCTCCCGAGAGGTGACGTCGCAGATGGCGGCCCGCAACGGACTGCCCTGCAAGCTGATGGATGCCAGCGGTGGAACACGCGGAATTCAGCTATGCCAATCCGGCCCATTCCCCCCTCAAGCGCTGGGTGATCCGCGGCGTTGAGGGCCTGTCCGGTCGCAGGCGCCTGTTGTCGGTCTATGAGCACTGGAAGGCAGCGGCCGTTGGCGTCTCGCCGCAGATCTGGACCGAGCTGCTGCACCTTATCGACCTGCGCGTCTGGTTTGCTTCCGGTGAATGGCCGCCTGCCAAGCTGCCCGACGGCCCCTTGGTGATCATCGCCAACCATCCCTATGGCATCGGCGACGGCCTTGCGATCCTGTCGCTGGCCGAGCAGCTGGGCCGCCCGTTCAAGATCCTCATCAACAACGAACTGCTGAAGGTGCCGGAAGTGCGGCCCTATTCGCTGCCCGTCGATTTCGAGGAGACGGAAGAGGCGCTGCGCACCAACATGCACACGCGCCGCGAGGCGCTGCGCCTGCTGCAGGAAGGCGTGACCGTCATCGTCTTCCCCGGCGGCGGCGTTGCCACGGCCAAGAAGCCCTTCGGCCGGGCCGAAGAGCTGCCCTGGAAGAACTTCACGGCCAAGATGATCCGCTCCTCAAAGGCGACCGTGCTGCCGATCTATTTCGAAGGCCAGAACTCACCGCTGTTCCATTTCGTCAGTGGCTTCTCGCTGACCCTGCGGCTCGCCCTCTTGGTGCGTGAGTTCCGCCGCATTCTGGGCTCGGCCATCGTCGTGCGCGTCGGTCAGCCGATCCCTTACGACGATGTCGCGGGCTTCAAGGACCAGAACGGCGTCATGGCCTATCTGCAGCAGCGCGTGCTGGATCTGGCGCCCTCAGCCACGCCCCGTCCGCCGCGCAACTGGTTCGAACGCCGCATCACCGGTCCACTCAAGGCCAAACTGGTCAAGGCCAAGCTGGGCTGACGCTTCCAGATTTCCTGTCGAATATGCAACCGCTCCAGTTGCCACCGAGCCGCCCGCTCTTTCCCGGTGAGGGCAGGGCTATCGCATGTGAAAACAGCGGTATTCGAGGCCTCTCAGCCCCCCTCCCCCTCGTGGGGAGGGGTGAGGGGTGGGGGGCACGGGAGGCCGTCAGATCATAAAGTGTCTGAAGTACGCCTAATCAGGAACGTGAAACCTGGATTTTAGTCCGCTCCCCCCACCCCCAAGCCCCTCCCCACGAGGGGGAGGGGAGCGGAGAGGCTCCGACAGGGTTGAGCTGTTTCGGCACAGTCCCTTACATCGAACAGGTGCCAGACTTCATATGCATAAGCCCTCTCCTCGGGGAGGGAGTGGAACCTTGGTCGGGTCGTCCGGCTACAGTCGTTCGCTCTCGCTAGCAGGAAGCCAGGCGAGGTCCGGTCCGTTGTCTGTGCTCAGTTGGCGGTGCTCTGCGTCCGGGCCAGGACTTCGACCTCGCGATTTTCACCGGAGACAACGGTGAAATTCCGGCTGTAGTTGGTGCCATTGTTGCGGGCGATCACCTCATAGTCGCCGGCCGCGAGCACGAAGGCCGGGAACGCACCGGTCTCTTCCACCACGATATCGCCGCCGGGCGTCAGCACGGTCCAGCCGGTGTTGGCGATTGCCTCGCCGCCAGCCTCGTTGACAAGTTTCAGCGTGATGTCGGCGGCCTCATGGAACAGGGTCGCATTGGTCAGCTTGCCCGAATCGACACTGATGTCGGCCCGGACCACGGCGTTGACCCCGCCATAGCGGCTGGCGACATGATAGGTTCCGGCGTTCAGCCGGACGATGCTGTCGGGTCCGACATCCCCGGCGATCAGAATGCGCTCGCCTTCAGCGTTGTAATCCATCCCGTAAATATCGAAACGAAGGTCCTCGTTCGGCAGTGCGTCTTCGGCGCTGAGACCGGCATCGAGTTTGACGCCGCCTGCGTTGAGCACGACAGTCTTGGAGTAGACCCCGCGCCCGACCACCAGCCGGTTGGTGACACCGGCATGGCCATAGGCGGTGTGGATCAGATAGACACCGGGATCGAGGCGGAATTCGGCATCGCCGCCCATGGCTGTTGCCACGAGTTCCAGATGGCCGTCTTCTTTTGGCGTTTCCGAATAGACGCGCCAGATCAGGCCGTCGTTGATCTGTGTTCCGGCCTCGGTCAGCCGGGCAACCAGATAGACCGCACCCTTGTTCATTTCCTCCGGCTCGCCGCGCCCGAGCGGGCTCGACGGGGCGTAGGGCACCAGCGTGTCATTGAAGCCGGAGCTGCCAGAGGGCGCCGTTTCCGGCATCAGTGCCAGGGGCACGGAACTGGCGCCGCCGGGCAATATGCTTGCCCCATCGTCGAGGGGATTGGGCAGGTCGGTGACGGCGGGTGCCGCCGGATCAGGCTTTGCACCCGGTACGGCAGCGTCAGCCCCTTGCGCCAGGGCCGGAGGCATCGTCAGGTCGGCAGGAAGCGCGACGCATAGCGTCAACCCGAGGCCCACGATCGCCCGGGCCACGAACCTGCGCTGGATTGTCATCCGCTCTGGCATCATTGCTGAGGTCAAGCCGCCAACATCTCCGCATTCTGGCTCAAGGGGACCGCGCACCAAGGGCGGTGCTGGGCAATAAGGTCCGGAAAATCGGGCGTTTTCAAGTCGGATGCAAGCCTCCATGTTGCGCCCGATTGACAAGGGCAGGGGAAAGCCTGCCAGATGCGGCCACTTTCGACACCTGCCTGACGAGTGGTTTCATGTCCTCACATACACCCGCGTATCCCGACGTGCTTGATTTCCTGCTGGTCCGCCGCTCCCATCCCGCGCCCAGTCTGGGTGCCCCGGGTCCTGATGCGGACACACTGCAGAAGATCCTGACGGCAGCTGCCCGGGTTCCCGATCACGGCAAGCTCGCCCCCTGGCGTTTCGTTCTCTACCAGGGCGAGGAACGCGCGCGAATCGGCGGCCATCTCGCAGCTCTTGCCGAGACCCGCTTTGGCCCGTTGGATGACGCGCGCCGCGCGCAGGAACTGACCCGCTTTACCCGTGCGCCGCTCGTCGTCGGCGTGTTCAGCCGCGCTGCCGTCCATCCGAAGATCCCCGTCTGGGAGCAGGAACTTTCCGCCGGCGCGGTCTGCATGACCCTCGTCACGGCGGCCACTGCCGCCGGCTTCGGTGTCCAGTGGGTCAGCGAATGGATTGCCTATGATGCCGAGGCCATCGCCTATCTCGGCGGCCAACCGGATGAAAAGGTTGCCGGCTTCATTCACATCGGCACCGCCATGCAGCCGCCATTCGAGCGGACGAGGCCGGACCTTGCCGACATCGTCAGCAACTGGACGCAAGGCTGAGCCATGTTCTTTGAAACCGGGATTTCCGGATCACACCGGGCCGAGGGCCTTGCCCATAATCCGTTCAAGGCGCTGGTTGCCCCGCGTCCAATCGGCTGGATCTCCTCGCTGGATGCGGAGGGCAAGGCCAATCTTGCCCCGTATAGCTTCTTCAACGCCGTCAGTGATGATCCGCCGGTTGTCATGTTCTCGTCGAGTGGCTGGAAGCACACGGTCGCCAATGTCGAGGCGACGGGCGAGTTCGTCTGCAATCTGGCGACCGCGCATCTCCAGGCGCAGCTCAATGTCTCCTCGGCGCCCGTTGCTGCCGATGTTGATGAGTTTGATCTAGCCGGTCTGGCAAAGGCGCCGTCGCGGCTGGTGCGGGTGCCTCGTGTCGCCGCCGCCCGCGCTGCGCTGGAATGCCGGCTGTTGCGCATTGTCCAACTGGAGGACCTTGCCGGCACCGTCTGCGGCGCACATGTCGTGTTTGGACAGGTCGTCGGCATTCACATCGACGATGCCGTGGTCGACAAGGGCCGCATCGACATGTCCCGCCTGCAGCTTCTCGCCCGCCTCGGCTACAAGGACTATTCGGTCACATCCGATGTCTTCGAGATGGATCGTCCGGCCTGATCATTGGTGAAGACCGCCGCGCCTGCTGTCAGGCGCGGCGCCTGGCGGTCAGGCCATCGCGATGTAATCGCGCATCTGGTCGGCTTCGCGCTCGATCTGGGCAATGCGGTGCTTGACGATATCGCCGATCGAGACGAGCCCGGCGAGCTTGCCGCTGGTGACCACCGGCATGTGGCGGAAGCGTCCCGCACTCATGCGGGCCATGACCGAGTTGACGGTATCGCCATCCGCACAGGTGACCACCGAACGGGTCATGACATCGCCAACTGGCTGCTCCAGGGCCGCGGGCCCTTCCTTGCCAATGACGCGCACCACGTCACGCTCGGAAACAATCCCCTCGATCTGCCCGGCCGCTCCGGTCACGACGATGGCACCGATGCGCTTTTCCGACAGGGTCCGGCAGACATCGCCCACCGTGTCCGACGCCCGGGCTGTGACGACATCGCGTCCCTTCTCATTCAGGATCATGGCAACAGTCATGCGCGCGCTCCCTTATAGTCTGTATTCCCGCTCCGCGATTTTCCGCGTCAGCCGGCAATGCCTGATGATGACAGCAAAACCGCGCCGGGTGCAAACCCTGCGTAAGACGGGGGCGGCGGCGTTCAGGCGCGGCGTCGCCGGACCGGATCCATCAGCGGAAAGGCGATAAGGCCGGTGACAAAGCCGCCGACATGGGCTTCCCAGGCTATCGAACTGCCGAAGATCGGCCCGCTCCACAGGCCGAACACCAGATTGATTCCCATCCACAGCAGGAAGAACAGGCGCACCTGCGCGTTTGACAGCAGTTCGCGGACGCTCATCGCCCGAACAAGATAGGCGGCCGGGTCGGTGCGTCGCCCCCCTGCGAGTGGACCGCCGCGCTGGAACACGAACATCAGCGCCCCGGCCGTCAGGCCGGATACGGCGGCTGATGCGCCAATGACAGGAATGTCCTGGCCCGGGTGCAGCGCCAGATGCAGCAGTGCGCCACCGACCGCACAGGCTACGAAAAAGACGACAAAGCTGAAGCTGTCGAAGCGCTGCGCAATAGCGCTGCCGAATGCAACCATCCAGGCAAGGTTGAAGATCAGGTGCTCCCAGCCGCCATGCAGGAAGGCATAGGTGACAAAGGACCAGACATCCGCCCCGCCATGTGGCAGTTCTGCCGCCAGCGGCACATCGGCATAGCGCAGCGGCCAGAAGGCGAACTGCAGGATGAGTTCAAAGTCCGCGTCCCGGCTGATGAATTGCCGCAGCACGTGAATGCCGATCAGGATGGCCGACAGGGTCACGATCACGGACGGCAAGTTGAACATCGGGGCGGCCGGCCGCGGGGGAAACGGCGGCTGCTGCGGTGGCTGGGACTGGGGCAGGGGCTCGGTCATCTGTCTCTCATATCCTGTCGGGTCTTGTGCGAGACTTAAGCAACCAGAGCCGTTAAATCCAGTTGCGCCCGGCGGATTGGCGAGGCCGGCCCTTTCGGGGAACGTGGTACGGGCGCTATGGCCCAAAATGACACCCTGTCTCAGGGGGGATGCATTTGTAGCCAGACGGTCCCCGAGGCCTCGAAGCCCTCCTTCCCCCTCGTGGGGAGGGGTGAGGGGTTTGGGGGGGCACGGCGGCCGTTTGATCGCAAATTGCGCGATACACGCCCAGTCAGGAACGCAGGTTACCTGGATTTAAGTCCGTTCCCCCCACCCCCAGCCCCTCCTCACGAGGGGGAGGGGAGCGGAGAGGCTTCGACAGGGTTTGGTTCTAGGCCCGGTCCCTGACATCGATTATGTGCCAGACTTCATATGCGATAGCCCTGCTGTCTCAGGGGGGGCTGACACGGTCTGGAACGAAGAACGCCCGCTGCCGGTTTCCCGGCAACGGGCGCTGCTCCTGTCGCGTCGCCGCGCTCCCCATAACTCTGTCTGTCCGCCAAAAGCTACCGCCGCACGACCGGCCTGTTGTTCCAGGTCTCGGGTCGTTGTCCCGAGAAGGTGACACAAACAAACGTAACGGCAAGTGAAAGATCCTGTTAACCTTAACAAATCCTTTCGGAGAGCTTCACCCGGGCGCCTCCGGGACTGGCATGGCTCGTGCTTGGTAAACGGCAGTTAACGTTTTCGCTGCCGTTCCTGTCCCGCTCCGGGACGGGGGCGGCGGCTGGACATATCGCCGGGAAGGGCCTGGGCCACCATGAAGCACACGATCAACCGCACCTTGTACCAGTACTGGGACGAATTGCGCGGCAGCCGCATTGCCCCGAACCGGTCCGAGATCGACCCTGGCCGCATCCGCACCCTGCTTGGCGACACCTTCATTCTCGAGGCGGTCGACAAGGACACCTATCGTTACCGCCTCGCCGGAACGCGCCTGTGCTCCACCCATTGCCGCGAACTCAAGGGCCGCAATTTCCTGCGCGGCTGGGGCGAGCAGGACCGCGAGGCGATGGCCACCATGCTGGCCGCGATCACCGAGGACGCCGCCGCTGCCGTGCTCGGCATCGATGGCCATACCGAGCGCAAGCATGCGCTCAAGATGGAGATGCTGCTGTTGCCGCTGCAGGTGCCGGGCGAGGGCCGCAGCCGCATCCTGGGCGCCTGCGCCTATTTCGAGCGGCCCTACTGGCTCGGTCTTCACCCGATCCTCAACCAGTCCATCTCCAGCCTGCGTCTGATCTGGCCGGATGAGCGGCCGCATTTCCTCAGCCATGGCAGCGACGTACGCAGCCCGGTTCCCGCCTTGCCGCGTGTCGGCGCGCTGCCTGGCCATCTCGGCGTCGGCTTCCAGGGCTCGATGATATCGCCGGCCATGCTGGGGGCCGCGCGCCAGGTGCGTCACCTTACTGTCATTGATGGTGGTAAATCCTGACAGGGGCTGCGGCAATCACCGGATGTTAACTCCCTCTGCCTAAGCTTTGCGCTGCGGCTTTGTATCAAAAGCCGAGGGACAAGGGATCAGGCAAGCCATGGCGACCGCGCAGGCCGCAAAACTGTCGCTGAATATACCTGCCAGGGGCACGGATCGCCGCCGCCATCAGCGCGTGCGGGTCAACATCCTTGGCCGGTTCATGCTCGAGAACCGGCAGGAATATCCCTGCCAGGTCGTCAACATGTCGCCCGGTGGCCTTGCCATGATCACGCCCGTCGCTGGTCGGGTTGGCGAGAAGGTTGTCGCCTATCTCGATCATATCGGCCGCGTCGAGGGCGTGATTGCGCGCGACATCGAGGGCGGCTTTGCCGTGTCGCTCAACACCACGCCGCGCCGGCGCGACAAACTGGCCTCGGTGCTGACGTGGCTTGCCAACCGGCATGAACTCAACCTTCCTGAAGATCGCCGGCATGACCGCTTCATTCCGAAGAACCCGGTCACCCGCATCGTGTTGCCGGATGGCACGGCCTACATGTGCCGCATTCTCGATATTTCGCTCTCCGGCGCGGCGCTGTCCTGCCCGGCGCGGCCGCCGATCGGTACGGAACTTGGCCTTGGCAAGATGCGCGGCCGTGTCGTGCGGCATCTCGAGGATGGTCTTGCCGTCGAGTTCGCGGTGATCCAGAACCAGGCGCTGCTGGAGCAGCATATTTCCGGCGAAGACACCACGCCGGCCGGCTGATCGCCGCATCTGCCTTGCTCTGGTCACCCTCCTGCAGCCGCCCACCGGGCGGCTGTTGTCGTTTCTGGTACCGGCAATCCTTGCCGGTTTTGCCCAAACGAGCCGATCTGCCGGGATGGTTTCCACTCTCCTAACGCGTTTTTGCGCCCTTGCACGCGGCCAGAACGCCGCCCGCAGTGACCTGGCAGTGCCAGTCCGGTTGCCAGAAAAATCCGGATTCTGTCGCAACCTCAGGCGCTTGACGCGGAATAGCTCGAATTTGAATCATATTCGCGGAAAACTCTAATCAACTTCGCCTAAAACCAATGTAAAATTTAAATAAAATACAGATTTACTTTGGCATAAATGCCCTCTCCCGACTTATAATCAAGTAAAATTGCCCATGTCATGTTGTCCTCAGCCTTGGGGAGGGCGACAATATGACTTTTAAAACGCAATCCGTATTCAAGCTTGCAGCCTTCTGTGCCTCGACGTTCCTGTTGACTGCAGTGGCTCAAGCAAATCCAGGAAGGTTCATGGCAATGTCTGGCGCAGCAACTGCGCCGGTTGGCCACCAGACCTTCTGCAGCGAAAATCCGTCGGCCTGCAAGGGCGGCACGGACAAGCCCGTGGTGGTCAAGCTGTCCGAGCAGCGCTGGACCGAGTTGATCGCCATCAACGACAAGGTCAACAAGGCAATCCGGCCGGTGACCGACCAGGAATTGTTCGGGATGGTTGAATACTGGACCTATCCCACCGATGGGGCAGGGGACTGTGAAGAATATGTGCTTGAGAAGCAGCGCCAGCTTTTGAAGGCCGGCTGGCCGGCGAGTGCGCTGCTGATCACCGTGGTCAAGGACCTCAAGAACGAAGGTCATGCGGTGCTGACCGTGCGGACCGACCAGGGCGATGTGATCCTGGACAACCAGATCGAGGTCGTCCTGCCCTGGTATTCGACGCCCTATCGCTTCGTGAAGCGGCAGTCGACGACCAGTCCGGTCCAGTGGACAGCGATTTCCGATACCCGCGTCACGACGGTTGCGAGCATCGGACGATAATTCTCTCAGGGAGTTCCTGACGCAATCCGGCCCGGTCGCGTCCCCACCCTCCCCATCCCTACCACGACCGGGTCGTCGGAGCCGGCTTGCCCCCGCAAGCCGGCTCCACCTTTTTCAAGGCCTGGCTTTTTCAAGGCCGGGTTTTTTCAAGGTCGGCTTTTTTAAGGGCGGGTTTTTTCAAGGGCAGGATCTGGAGAGGGGGGGCTTGCGAACGCAAGGGCCCGACCCATGCGGATCAGACGCATGCGGATCAGACCCATGCGGGTCAGAGAGCGACAAGCCCGGCGCGGTAGCGCTGCCAGTTGCGCACATAACCGTCAGCCGACTGCGTGTTGCGTTGCTCGGCCTCGGCGTCCAGCGTGCGGATGATGCGGCCCGGCATGCCGACGACCAGCGAATTGTCCGGGATTTCCTTGCCCTCGGCCACCAGCGCATTGGCGCCGATGATGCAGTTGCGGCCGATGCGGGCGCCGTTGAGGATGGTCGCACCCATGCCGACCAGCGTGTTGTCGCCGATGCTGCAGCCATGCAGGATGGCTTTGTGACCAATCGTGCAATTGCTGCCAATCGTCAGCGGATAGCCCATGTCCGTATGCAGGACCGCGCCATCCTGGACGTTGGAGCGGCGGCCGACCAGGATCAACTCGTTGTCACCGCGCAGCACCGCGCCAAACCAGACGCTCGCGTCGGTCTCAAGCCGGATCCGCCCGATCAGCTGGGCATCCGGTGCAATCCAGTACTGTCCGTCCTCGGGCAGGTCCGGGCTGATCCCGTCAAGCGCGTAGAGTGGCATGGCCCGGCTCCCGGAAAAGCTGCAAGGGTCAGATGCCGTGAATGAAGCCGACGGCAAAGCGCATCATCACCAGGCCAGAGCAGATGCTCCACATGCCGGCAATGGTCGAGGAGGCCACGAGCCAGCCGATGGGCCGGTTTTCGATCCGGCGCCCCCGGATGGCGTTGCGCATGATGATGAACGGCCCGGCAAAGGCGCACATCAGGCAAGAGGAGACGGTCCCGACCAGGGTTTCGAGCCGCAGGTGAAAGCGCGGCGGGGTGTTGGTCAGAAGCTGGTAAAAACTGCCAAGGACTCCGGCGGCGACAAAGCCGGCGCAGCCCATATACACGGCGAGGATGAGCTCGAAATACACGCGTTAACCCTTTGTTAACCACTGCGACAGACCCTGCCGTAATGAGTTCGAAGGGTCAAGTGCAATCCCTGTGCCGATTCCCCTGCAAGGCACCAACCGGACAGAAACCCTAACGAATGGTTAACACTCGCCCGGACCCGCTGTCCCGCTCTGACCCGTCCGTCTCGCGATGGCACGCTTGGTGTGGCACAGCCGTGTGGCGGGGCAGGGGGAGGCCGCGCTGATGCTGCCGTCAACCCTGCCGCGCCCGACCGGGTGCAATCCCGTTCATTTTGCTGCCATGACCGGCCTCCTGGCGCTGCTGTCCGTGGCCTATGTCGTCAACTTGGCAGCTGGCTGGGTTACCGAAGCGGCCAATGCTGATCCGCGCGTGACTGATCCGCGGCCAGTCGCGGTGTCAGTCGGTCGCCATGGCTTCTCTATTCCAGCCAATATGATCCCCCAGCCGGCTCAACGGGTTGCCGGCAGCCAGCATGACCGGCTGTCGCTTGACCTGAGCTGGCCCGCCTTGTCCGGCTACACCGGTGAGGCCACTGGGCCGGCGTCCTGGATCACCGTGGATCTCATTGCCTCGAGCCAGATCGCGACGCTCGGGGAGCGGCTTGACAGTGTCTATCGCCGGCTTGCCGCCAGTCATGACCCGCGGGGTCCGGCCGGCCTTGCCCTGCTGGACATGTCGCAGAAGATCGGTTCCGGCGATGATGTGATCGTCTTCGAGACCGGGCGGGCGGATGGCTTCATCGCCCGGTGCCTGACGCCGGCCAATGGCAGCGCCCGCTGTTTCCGCGATATCCGCCTGTCTCATGATCTTGTCGTCAGCTACTGGTTCCAGCGTTCGGCTCTGGCCAGCTGGGGCCGCATGGATCGGCGCATTCTTGACCGGATCGATGGGTTCCGGGTAGGCGCCGCGATTCCGGCGGATTCGCTTTCTCCGGCCCGCTGACCCTGGCCCGGCCCTCCCTCATGCGCGCATCGACCGTCTTTCCCTGTCATAACTGACAGGCTGAAAACCCGGTGAAGCGGTTGAAAACACGTCAGAAACAGGCCGCCCAACAGATGCGTTAAGGATTTGTTAACCATTATGACGCGATCTTAACCATAGTTAACAGTCTATCGAGGAGTGGGCACCATGCGCGTCGCAGACACCACCTCGATCGCGTCCCGGATCGAGCAGGCTTTCCAGACAGCGAGCACCAGCACAGGGACGTCGTTTGACTACCTGGTGAAGACGGCTGCCCGCGAATCCTCGTTCCAGCCGGCTGCGGAGGCCAAGACCTCGTCAGCGACCGGCTTGTTCCAGTTCGTCGAGCAGACCTGGCTGGAGACGGTCAAGGAAGCTGGCGGCCAGCATGGGTTGGGGACTTATGCCGCGCAGATCGAGCGGACGGCAGGCGGCAAGTACCGCGTCGCCGATCCGCAGATGCGGCAGGAGATCCTCAACCTGCGCAAGGATCCGGAGGTTTCCTCCCTGATGGCTGGCGCCTTGACCCAGAAGAACGCCGGTTACCTGCAGCAGAAACTCGGCCGTCCGGCTTCGGAGGGCGAACTCTATATCGCGCATTTCCTTGGCGCCCATGGCGCGACCCGGCTGATCACCGGGGCCGGCGTTTCACCCGAGGCCCGCGCGGATTCGGTCTTTCCGGCCCAGGCCAAGGCGAACCGCTCGATCTTCTACGACAAGACCGGCGGTGCGCGCACGCTGTCCGAAGTCTATGCCAATCTTGTCAGCAAGCACGAGAACTTCACCATGATCGCCGGTCCGGCCGGCCCGTCGCTTCCCGATGCCAAGCCGATGCCGACGGCCGTTCTGGCCTTCACCGACGAAGCCTCGCAGCGCGTCGACAACGCCTTCCGGGCGGCCGACACCTCTGCCCCTTTCGAAGCGCTGTTCCGCACCGAGGGTGCCGACCAGGCGCCGGCGCTCGATGCATCTTTCCTCTCGTCCTTTGCCAGTGTCCCGGAAGAGCGGCCCTTCGACCGGGCGGTCGGCGGCTCGCGGCTTGTCGCCCAGATGACCGGCAGCAGCCTGACGGAGACCCTGTTCAAGGAAGGCGGCCCTCTCGACCTTACCGGTTTCCTCAACTACCGCGAACGCGACAAGACCAAGGACCTCATGCCGCCAGTGTAACGGGGAGGGGGCGCCTAACCCCTAACCTGTTGCGCCCTTGATCGCCGGTCGAGACCACAGGCCCCTCGCCGCTCCTGCGCAGGCAGGAGCCCAGTAATCGGGGCGGTAGAGCTTGAGCGTGGTCCCATAAGCCCGCTGCAGTTCGGTGGCAAACACGCCCTCGCGGCCCCTGAGCTAGGCGCCGTCCACCCCGATCCCCATCCGCGTCATCAATGCGCCATCAATCCGCCACCCCACCCTCCGTGGTCATCCCGACCCCCGGCGGTCATCCCCGCCTTGTGCGGGGCTCCATCCGGCGCCGAAAGCAGCGGCAAACCTCCAATTCTCGCGGATGCCCTCAAGCTGGATCCCCGCACAAGGCACTGCTGTCCGGTTTAAGTTTGGAGCCCTGGGAGTTGCATCTGCGTTGTTTCGATTGGCGGTTTTTTGGGTGATTGGCCGAGGCTTGCGATTGGGCGTTTGTGCATGATGTTGAGGCGCAGGAGGCGGGCAAAAGCGCGGGGTTGGGGGATGGCGCGCTGGGTTGCATGGACGATGCGCAGCAGGATGTAAGCGATGAGGGCGACGAAGATCTGTGTTCGAACGGCGTTCTCGGATGTGCCGATGAAGTGGCGGATCTTCAGGTTCTGCTTGAGCCATTTGAAGAACAGCTCGATCTGCCAGCGCTGCTTGTAGAGCTCTGCGATGTCCTCGGCCGGGGCGTCGAGGTCGTTGGTGAGGATGCGCAGGATCTTGCCGGTGGAGATGCGCACGGTGATCTCGCGGACCGGGTCGCACATGGGGTTGCGGCGGCT
>NZ_JBHYDX010000020.1:0-89730 GCF_051860505.1 Pannonibacter sp.
ACGGTGCTCCGCCCGCGGACCATTCACGCTCCACCAGATCAATCTGGCAAGAGGCGCTCGGATAGACAGGGATGACGCCGGTGAGTTTGAGGTTTGGTATCAGCCTCAGCCGGCGCATGGCCAGCTTTCACTGCGCAGAGGGTTAGCCGGTCTTGAGCAGACGGCCCTTTTCGCGAGCCCAGTCGCGGGCCTTTTCGGTCTCGCGCTTGTCATGCAGCTTCTTGCCGCGGGCGAGCGCCAGTTCCATCTTGGCCCTGCCCTTTTCGTTGAAGAACACCTTGAGCGGCACAAGGGTCTTGCCGTCCTTGGCAACCGCAGCCGACAGCTTGGCAATCTCGCGCTTGTGCAGGAGCAGTTTGCGCGGCCGGCGCGGCTCATGGTTGAACCGGTTGGCCTGCAGGTATTCCGGCAGATAGCAATTATACAGCCAGATTTCGCCGTTCTTTTCAGCGGCGTAGGATTCCTGGATGTTGCCACGGCCCGTGCGCAGGGACTTCACTTCCGTGCCACGCAGTTCGATCCCGACTTCGTAGACCGTCTCGATCTCGTAGTTGAAGCGGGCCTTGCGATTGTCTGCGACGATGGTGCGGTCGGATGCGCCGGACTTCGGGGCCATGACTGGTCTTCCTGGCTGCGGCAGGACGGGATCCGTCCTGCCGGCATTCCATGCGGTTAATTGATGAGCCCGGCGTGGACCATTGCGGCGCGAACCTGCACCTCGGTCTCAGGGGCAATGCAGACGAGCGGCAGGCGCACATCATTGTCGATCTTGCCGAGCAGCGACAAGGCGTATTTCACGCCCGTCGGGTTCGGCTCGATGAACAGGGCATGATGCAGCAGATCCAGTTTGTCCTGGATCGCCAGGGCCTTGGTATAGTCTCCGGCAAGTGTTGCGGCCTGGAACTCTGCGCAAAGGCGCGGAGCAACGTTGGCCGTCACCGAGATGCAGCCCGTTCCCCCGTGGGCGTTGAAGCCTAGCGCGGTGATGTCCTCACCCGAGAGCTGGACAAAGTCCGGACCGCAGGCGTGACGTTGCAGGGTCGCACGCGCCATATTGGCAGTGGCATCCTTGACGCCCTTGATGTTGCGACAGGTCTTGAACAGCTCTGCCATCGTTTCCGGTGTCATGTCGATCACCGACCGGCCAGGGATATTGTAGATGTAGATCGGAATGCCGACGGCCGCATCAATGGCGCGGTAATGTGCCTTGAGGCCAGCCTGGTTCGGCTTGTTGTAATATGGCGTCACGATCAGCAGCGCGTCCGCACCCGCCTGCTCAGCGTGACGAGCCAGATCGATCGCTTCGGCCGTGTTGTTCGAGCCGGCACCAGCCATGACCGGAACGCGGCCGGCCGCAGCTTCAACGCAAAGCTCGACGACGCGCTTGTGCTCGGCATGGGTCAAGGTCGGGCTTTCGCCCGTCGTTCCCACCGGCACCAGACCCGAGCTGCCCTCTTTGATCTGCCAGTCCACGAAGTCCTGAAAGCGTTTCTCATCCACCGCGCCATTCCGGAACGGAGTGATCAGCGCTGGAATCGATCCCTTGAACATTTCAGGTTTCCTCTTGGACTCTTCATCAGGACAACCATGCCCTGAGACGGCGCACAATACTTGGCCGCCCGTGATCGGGCAACGGTTTAGGCGGGGTTTGCGTCAATTATGCAGCAGGATCGGCAAAACTCGGTTTGATAGAAAGTGACGCCAAAACCGGGACTTGCGCAGTTCCCTGTATGGCGCGCGCGGCACGAACTGATTAGTTTGCACAAGACGATGGCAGACCGGCGCTGGGAGGGCTGGAATGGCTGACACATTGCTGCCGGAGGACAGAAGCCAGGCCGCCTCGAGGCCGGAGCTGGTCTACTTCTCCGCCCCGGACGGACTGACCCTCGCTGCGAGAGTTTGGAATCCGACCTCACATGAAAATGGGGCAGTTCCCCTCGTCTGTCTGGCCGGGCTCAGCCGAAACTGGCGTGACTTTGGCGATATAGCTGCATACCTCGCCAGCCTGGGCCGCAAGGTCGTCGCCTTCGACTATCGCGGTCGCGGCGACAGTGCTCATGATCCGGACTGGCACAATTACGCAATCCCAGTCGAGGGGCACGACATCGATGCCGGCCTTGCCGCCCTGCAGCTTGACCGGTTTGCTGTTCTCGGCACCTCGCGCGGCGGCCTGCATGCCATGGCCATGGCGCATCGCTATGGCCGGCACCGAATGAGCGCCGTGGTCCTCAACGATGTCGGGCCTCGCATCGAACTCAAGTCAATCTTGCGGATCGCCGCCACGCTGGGCAAGGGAATGCGGCACCGGACTTACGAAGACCTTGCCTTGAGGCTTCGCAGCCAGTCTCAGGACCAGTTTCCACTGCTTGACGGCGATGGCTGGAACAAGCTGGCGCATCAATTGGCGAAACCCGATGCTGAGGGCGTTCTGCTAGACTATGATCCAGCGCTGGCCCTCACCCTCTCCGCCCTGGATGACGCTACGCCCTGGCCGGATCAATGGCCGCTGTTCGAGGCACTTGTCGATCGGCCCGTTCTCGCCATTCGCGGCACGCGGTCGGACCTGCTGTCGCAGGAGACTTTCACGCTGATGGCCGCCCGGCATCCGCATCTTCAGACGATGATCATCGACGGCGAAGGCCACGCGCCGCTGCTTTGGGACGCGGGGTCGCAGGACCGGATCGCCCGGTTCCTCACCGAGTTTGCTGACTACTGAAAGGCGTAAGTAAAGTTTCCCCGGAGACGTTGCGGCCAGACCAGCCTTGCGACAGCGGCGGAGCGTAACATGGTTGCCCTTTGGCCTTGCGATCTCTTGCAAACCTGCAACGCGCAAGATTTATACCGCAGCCCAACCGGCATCATCACCCGACAAGAACGACAAAACCCCGCAGCTTTCGCTGCGGGGTTCGTCAGATCCGATCGTGAGATCAGATTAGAACGTGCGCTGGACGCGGAACATGGCTTCCAGAGCATCCTTGTCCTTCACGCCACGCGAGAAGTCGGTCGAGGAGTAGCCGAGTTCTGCACCGAACTCGAGACCGGAGACCGGGGTCCACATCAGGTTACCCGAAACCGACCAACGGTCGAAATCAGTGCCACCGAACGGAGCGTCGACGTCAGCATAGGAAGCGTCCAGACCGCTGGCCAGGGTATCGGTCCAAGCGTGGTACAGACCACCGCTGACAGACCATGCCTTGGAGGTACGGGTAGAACCGCCAGAGAAGACAACGTCCTGAGCGCCAGAGGTAATACCAGCGTAGGACAGGGCGCCGTCAGCGTACTGTGCCTGGAACGAGATGGTGTCCTTGCTGCCGAGCATCGGAAGCTTGATGGTGACGCCAGCGCCGATGCCGAAGCCGAGCTTAGCATCCGAAGAAGCGTTCAGGAGACGAGCTTCGTGAAGGGCAGCCATGACCTTGGCCGAACCCCAACCCTGATCAACCTTCAGAGCGGCGACCAGATCCGGGTAACGGTGACCAGCAAAGCCGGTACCGGTGCGGCGGTAGGTGCCGTCTTCCAGCGAGATGGTGGCCGAAACGCCATTGCCGAAGGCAGCGGTGTAGGCAGCAACCCAGCTGTTGCTATCAGACCAGTTCTTGCCGATCTGGTTGTAAGCGTTACCGGTGTAGAAGTCGTACTGCGAACCAGCGCGACCGAAAGTGAAGTTGCCGAACTGGATGAAAGCCTTGTCCAGGTCGTAGCCGGTGGAACCGCCAGAGTCGCGGGTCATCAGCATGGTGGTGTAGGCGCGAACCAGACCGTATTCGGTGTTGGTGCGGGCGTCGAGGTACAGGTAACCACGAGCGCGGGTCGAGGTGCCGTTACCAGCGCGGTTCCACTTGTTCGGCTCATCACCGAAGTCGTTGAAGTAGAAGTCAACGCGGACACGGCCACCAACGCGCAGGCAGGTTTCGGTGCCCGGGATGTAGAAGAAGCGAGCGCCGAAAGCGTCGCAAACGCGAACGTAGTCGACCGGCTCCGGAGCGACCGGAAGATCGGCAGCCTGGGCGCCGGTGACAGCAGCGGCAGCAGCTGCTGCGCCGAGCATGATGCTCTTAAGGTTCATAGTATGACCTCCAAATCAGTCAATTAATGACGGACGCTTGAACTGGCGCAGGCGCCTCGAACTCACTCCGTCGTTTCCCCGCGAATTGGTCTGATATTGCCACCGGCCGGAGGTTGGATTTCCTTGGACGACAATTCAGTGCGACCCGTGAGCCGCTCGCAAAGTGACCATACCCATCCGGAAACTTCGTTCAACCTTGAACAGCCTGCCAGCCCCCTCGCAAGACTGCTTTCAAAACCCGGTGTTGCAGGAAAGCCACGAGTTGAGAGGCGTTCTTAAGACCCTGGCAAGGAATGGGGCCGGAAAGGGGCGTAAAAGCCCTGATGTCCCGGCGTCAGGACCGCGTGGCGCCGGGGGATCGAGCGGCAACAAGGAATCACCGGACCAAGCGCAAGAGACAAGCCGTTCGGCCCTCATCCGGGCCGCGCCACTTGGCCTTTGCAGGGAAAGCCCCTGAAATCCTTAGCGAAGTGTTACCTCGACCCGGTCGCTGGCCCCCGTGGCGTCAATCACCAGAATCGTCTGCTGGCCCGGACCATCCGGTGTCCAGACAAGCTGCGTCAGATAGAGGCCGCTCTCGACCGGCTGACCATTGGCGAACCAGGTATAGGGTCCGCGGCCGCCCTGCAGCTTGACGACAAGCACCGGCTTTTGTCCGGAGCCGGCTGCGGCGAGCCCGAGATCGACATCAGCCCCGTCCGGGGGATGCGAAATACGCAAGGATGCGGCCAGCGGAGTACCGGCAAGGGTCGGCGACATTGATTCTGCCCGAACACGCGCCCGGCGCAACGGCTGCGGCAAGCTGGCCGTCGCGAGCGGGAGAACACCAGACGGGGCCGAGGCGAGTGGAATTCGCGCCGGTCCGAGACGATCAAAGGCCTCGAACAGGATCGGGGCCGCCGACTTCAGGCCGGTCATGCCGGGAACAGGGGTGCCGTCCGCACGGCCAGTCCACACGCCAATCACATGTTTACCGTCAAATCCGACGGCGACAGCGTCGCGATAGCCGTAAGCGGTGCCGGTCTTGAAGGCGATGCCCGCATCGGCTGCCGTGCTGGGTCGCGGCGCCTTGGCCAGGATATCTCCGACATACCAGGCCGCGACCGGCTCCAGCACCGGCAAAGCCGGCGTCATGCGGCTTGATTCGCCATAGATGTGGACGAGACGCATCGGCCGGCCGGCGCTGGCTATGGCAGCGTAAAGGGTGGTGAGATCGCGCAAGGTGAGCCCAAGCCCGCCCAAACCGATAGCAAGACCTGGGGTCAGGCCTTGCGGCAAGACCGGGGTCACGCCGGTACGGCGGAGACGTGCGGTCAGTTGGGCGGGGCCGACGGCCTCCAGCAGCTTCACCGCCGGGATGTTCAACGACAACTGCAGCGCTTCGCGCACGGTGACCGTGCCCTGGAAGGACAGGTCGAAGTTGGTCGGATCATAGCCGGCGATGCGGATGGGCCGGTCTTCTATATAGCTTTCCGGGTGGGCGATGCCCTGTTCGAAGGCGAGCCCGTAGATCAGGGGCTTCAGCGCCGAACCGGGTGAGCGAACGGCGCCGGTCATGTCGACATAGCCCTGGCGGCCGTCGTCGGTCAGCCCCGGTGAGCCGACGCTGGCAAGGATCTCGCCGCTGGTGTGATCGGCAACGAGCAATGCTGCCGACATCTGCGGCCCCAGTGCCAGTGCCTTGGCGGCGACGAGTTGTTCCATGGCCTGCTGCAGGGCGCGGTCGAGGGTCAGGCGATGTTCGACAAGGGCGGGATTGGCGGCGACGACGGAAGACGTCAGATGCGGCGCGATCATCGGCATCGGCCGTCGCAGCGTGGGGACAGAATCGCGTCGGGCAGCCTCGGCCTCCTCCAGCGTCACGACTCCCTCTACCACCGCCTGGTCGAGCACCCGGTCTCGCGCCTTGCGGGCGTTGTCCGGAAACCGGTCGGGCCGACGCGACTCGGGTGATTGGGGCAAGGCGACCAGCAGCGCCGCCTCCGCAGGTGTCAACCGGCGCGGTTCCTTGCCGAACCACACCAGCGAGGCGGCCCGGACGCCTTCCAGATTGCCGCCGAAGGGCGCACGCATCAGGTAGAGCGAAAGGATCTCGTCCTTGGACAGACGCCGTTCCAGGGCCAGCGCACCGACGAGCTGCTGCCACTTGGCGCCAAGATCGCGTGTCGGGGCTTCGTTGAGCAGGCGGATGACCTGCATGGTCAGGGTCGAGCCTCCCGACACAATCCGACGTTCCGTGATGGTCTCGAAGGCGGCGCGGCCAAGCGCTCGGGGATCGACGCCGGCGTGATCGCGGAAGCGTCGATCTTCGAAGGCCATCAGCATGCGGATATAAAGCGGATCGACATCTGACAATTTCACCGGCAGACGCCAGCGCTCATCCGATGTTGCAAAGGCCCTCAGGAGGTCGCCGTTGCGATCGAGGACCACACGGGACACGGAAATGTCGGCGAGCGCCGGCGGCATGGGCGCAGTCGCAACGGCATAAATGAGGAAGCCCGTCCCGATTGCGGCCATCAGGCACAAGCCGGCTGCTGCAGGGACCATGCGGCGCAGGCGGCGAGGCAGCCGGGAAAAGATGCGCTGCCGCTGAGGCGCTGACTGGTCCATTCGACTTTCCAACCTACGAAGAAGGTAGGGCCGCCTTACGGCTCTCCGGCCGACAACCGCGACCTGCGAGACAACGCCCGACGAGTGTACAGAGGTCATCCCCGCCTTGTGCGGGGAACCCTGCAGCCTCCCTTCCTTGCAGAGGCCGCCGGTATTTGCGGCGCAAAATTGCCCAGCCGGAATGATGTAGCTGGATCCCCGCACAAGGCGGGGATGACCCGTCGTGTACCTGGATCCAGAGAACACCTTTCATGTCGGCCTTACCTGACCGGGCCAAGCACCTCGAACCGGCCAGTGTCGGTGATAGCACCGCGATCTGCCTGATACATGTCCTCGACGCTGGCCGGCGGCAAGGTGTAGGATCCCGGCGTGACCGCCCGAGCCAGATAGGCGAAGGTCAGCACCGGGTCGCCGAAGTTGCGCTGGTCGACCGAGACGACGAACTGGTCAGTGCGGAACTCCACGTGATCAGGCTGATCGATGGTGGTCAGCCAGTCGAGCGCACCGATGTCGCCGGACCGCACAAGACGCGGATTGTCGATCACCACGCCGCCCGGCAGACGGTCGACGACCAGCAGGCGGCCGTTGTTTTCGCTCAAGGGTTCAACCTCGATCACCACGGCCATGCGGGTGTTGTAGGGCACCGCTGCCGGATCGATCTCATTGCCGTCGAGATCATAGAAGGTACGGGTGATGTTGAAGCCCTGGCCACCGCCCGGCAAGGGCGCACTCGGCTGGCCAGTAATGGACAGCACCACATTGGTGCGCTGGTCGCCCTGGTTCGACAGGGATACATCCTTTGCCATCACCTCGCCGCCGGTGAAGCTCCAGCCAAGCTTGCCGGGCTGGAGTTCGCCGTCGAGGGCCAGTCTGGCTGACTTGGCCTGTTCGTTCGCCTCGCGGGCAGCGAGCAACAGCCAGGCCATGTCCTGCGTCGAGGGAACCGGGGTGAAGGACTGCTGACGGGCAACGAAATCCGTCACCGACTGGCTGGAAACCGGTGAGCGGGCCTCGGCCAGATAGCTGAGAACGCCGGCACCATCGCGCAAGGGCGAGCCGAAATCCTCCCGGAACAGGCCGGCCCGCTGCATCGGCAGGTCGTCAATCGCAGCCTTGAAGCCCGTTCCGGACCGGTCCGTCTCGCCATAGAGCGCGAGGCTGGCCGCGATCTGGGCCTTGGCCAGCGGCGTGGCAAAATCGCCAAGCTTCACGTCCATGTAGTAGCGAAGATCACCGATCGACGCGCGACCGGTGCGGGCAAGGACATAAAGCGCGTAGGCAATGCCTTCGCCGCCTTCAGAGAAGTCAGACGCATAAGAAATACGGTTCTGCAGACTGTCGAGCGCGGCACTGTAGGCAACCTCCGGCACGTCGTAGCCCTTTTCACGTGCGCGGACGAGGAAATCGGCGACATAGGCATCAAGCCAGGTGTCGGTGTTGCCATAGCTGTTCCACAAGCCGAAGGAACCGCCGGAATTCTGGTTCGCCAGAACATCCTGGATCGCCTTGGTCACCCGGGCGCGCAGAGCCTCGTCTGTCCCAAGCCCGACGCCCTCCGCCACTTCATTGAGATACAGCAACGGCAATGCGCGGCTGGTGGTCTGTTCGGTGCAGCCATAAGGATAACGGTCAAGGGCAGCCAACAGCCCGGGAACGTCGATTTCCGCGGCCCCGCCGGCGGCAAGGGCAACTGTCACGGTCCCCGTCCGGTAGCCATCGAGCGCGGAGGCTCCGACCGACACGCTGTTGCCAGGCTCAAGCGCATAGACCTCACGGGTGGTGATGAATGGCTGCGTGTCGCGCACGCCAAGCGCCAGCGTCTTTGACGCGCTGGTGCCATCGGGTCCGGTAATCGCCAGTTCGATGACGGCATCCCCTGTCCCTGCCCCGGCGCTGACCGGAAGGCGCAGTTCGGTTTTCTTACCGGGGGCAAGGTCGACGGCCTGTTCCGTCGCCCCCGTGAAGCTGACCGGGCCATCGGCATTGGCAACAAGGCGATAGCTGCCAGCAGGGCCGTCAACGTTGTCGATCTCGACGAGAATGCGGGAGGTATCACCGGGCGCGAGGAAGCGGGGCAGGCTGGCCGACATGACGACAGGGTCGCGCACTTCGACGTCACGTTCCGCGCTGCCGACGCCGGCCTTGGTCCAGGACACTGCCATCAGGCGCAGCTTGCCATTGAAGTCAGGGATCTCGAAGGAAACCGGAACCCGGCCATCGGCACCGACTTCGACAATCCCTGAGAACAGCGCGACCGGCTCTTCATCGGGCGGCGGTGCCTGCATCGAGGAGCCGCCGTCACCGCCCGAACGGACCTGGCCCCTGGTGCCGGCGGTCCGGTCGATCAGCTGACCATAAAGATCGCGCAGCTCAACACCCAGGCGGCGCTGTCCGAAATACCAGGTGGCCGGATCCGGGGTCTTGTAGCCGGTGAGATTGAGAATGCCGACATCCACTGCGGCGAGGGTCAGGTAGGCCTTTTCGCCAGCTTCCAGGTTGGCGATGCGCACGCTGGTCTCCAGCGTCGAGCGCGGAAGCAGTGTCGCCGGCGCGTCGATCTCGACGGCCAGCTTGCGATTGCCTGGTTCGACTTGTGCCCAGGACAAGCCAAGGGCGCGCGCTGGCATGCGTTTGGCTTCCAGATCCATCGGTCGGTACAGGGTCGCGGTGACATAGGCACCCGTTCCCCAGTCCTCTGTAATCCTGACATCAATGCTGGCCTCTCCGGCCGTGACCGGCACGGCTTCACTCGACAGAAGGCCGCCGGAGAAGACATTCACGACGGCAATGCCATCGAACTGCGGCTTCATGCGCAGGACCGCTGTCTCGCCGGGACGATAGGCCGTCTTGTCGAGACCGACCTCAAGAACATCAGGCGTTTCGGATGCTGCGTCGGCAACATACCAGCCGGCGGTGAATATCTCGCTGGTGACCGCCGGCTCCGCGCCGCCAAGAGCGACCTCAAGGCGGTACTCACCCCATTTGACCGGAACTGAGAGCTTTGCCGGGGCTTCAGCCGAGACATCGACCTTGCCGGTGCCGACCCGTTCGGAGGTGGTGACCGGCTCATAGGCCCAGTTGCCATCGCTGCGGTACCATTGGTATCGCGTTTCGATCCGCGACAAGGTCCAGTTAAGGCTGGATGCGGCCTGGCGCACGCCTTCACCGTCAATGACGATAATCTCGAACTCGGCCGGGCCACCCTCGTCGACACCGTCGCTGAACAGCGGCTTGACGCCAACGCGCGGCGAACCAGGCAGGACTGGCAGTTCAATGCGACGTTCGACATAGCGACCGCCGGTTTCAACAAGGCGCGTGATCAGCGAGGCTGTGTAGAGACCGGAACTGGGAGATACCTGCGGAAGGTTGACGGCAAAACGCAGGGCGCCATCGTCATCCGTACGCAGACCTTCTGCAAGGGAATCGCGCGTCGGGTACAGGCCCTCGTCGGCAAGGCCGAACTTGAAGCCCGGATAGGCCGGGGCCGTGCGGGTCGGAGCGACGGTGATGTCGCCCTCCAGAACCTGGCCGGAGGCCGGCGCGCCATAGAGGAAACGCCCCTCAAGCGACACTTGAGCCGGCACACCGAATGCGAACGCCTTGGCATCTGTGAGAAGTTGGTAATCGACGCGTTCGGGCTGGTAATCCTCCAGAAGGAACGTCTTCTGCGCCAGTGGCGCGCCCTTCGGATCCAGGAAGACCTTCATCGACCAGACGCCCTGCTGGATGCCGGGAGCCAGTTCCAGATCATAGGCGTAACCGCCAAGACCGGCATCATTGATCGTTGTCCGCAGATGCTCAACGCCATCGGGACGTTCAAAGACCAGGGTCAGCGGCAGGTCGGTCTGGGCATCCGCGCGGGCATTGCGCAAGAGCGCCTGGGCATGGACCGTTTCACCCGACTTGTAGATGCCTTTCTCGGTCCAGGCGAAGACATCGAGCGGGCCTGGGGCTTCGCGGCCCTCGACGCCCCGGTCGGACAGGTCGAATGCCGGCTTGCGCAGGTCCAGGAAGGAGTAATCGCCGTCCTTTGTCTCGGCAACCACCAGCGCGGGCGCACGGCCCCCGCGCCCACGGGTCAGGCCCGGCGCGAAGGTGGCGAGTCCCTTGGCATCTGCAACGCCCTCGCCAAGGATCTCATTATTGACAGCAACGAGCCGCACCGCAACGCCGTCCAGCGCCTTGGCGGTCGACAGGGAGCGCAGCGAAGCCACCACACCGTCGGGGCCAGAATAGGCAGCAAGGCCAATGTCGGAGACAATGAACCACTGGGTGGCGCGGGCACCCCATTCATTCTGGGTGTCGAGCTTCGAGCGGGCCGTCATGGCGTAGACGCCCGGCTTGAGGTCGAGACCAATATCTTCCAGCGGGATGGCGGTGGTCACGTCGGCGTTGAGCGGGCTGGCGGTGGTCACAACGCCTGACCAGAGCTTTTCGCCCAGTTCATCGGCGAGCTGATCGCCCTGATAGGGGGCAAGCTGGCGCAGGAAGCGCTCGTCGCGGATAACATCGACCAGACCACGGTCGCCGACACGGAAGATTTCTGCCGATACTTCCGTGGTGTTGACGGAAACGATCGGAATGGTGGCATCCTTGCCTTTCGGCAAGACATAGGCACGACCGAGGAAGTTCACCGAGGGAGAACGATCGCGGACATAGAGCGTCAGCTCGGCCGACTTCTCAAGCTTCTCGCCGTCAGCGGACGGAACGCCCGAGCGAACGGTCACGCCGTAACGGGCACCATGACGCACGCCGGTCACGCAGAGCTGCGCGCCATCGGCGGCAACGGCCGTGCCCGGCTCCCCGGTCACGCGCACGAAGGGCGAGAGGTCCTCGCCGCGCGGCAATTCTTCTGAGAAGACAACGCAAATGCGCGGCTCGGCGGAATCGGCATCAACCTGGTGGTTGACCACCCGGAAGCCGTGCTCTGCGATCACCTGGTCATAGCGCTCGCGCAGCGCCGGGCTGTTGTTCAGGGTCAGCGCAAGGCGCAGGGCCTTGATGACCGGTTTCCAGTTTTCATTGGCGGAGAAGGCACTTGCAATGAGTTCAAGGGCCTTCAGCCGCCCACCTTCGCTCTGCGAGGTCAGATAGGCGTTGATGGCCGAGGACGTGCTGTTCTGCCGAAGCTCCGAGCGGCGGTTCCAGTCGTCCGGATTCTGGCCGAGTTGGGCGCTGGCAAGACCGGCCCAGGCGGCGGAATCAGCCGCGTCGAGACTGACGAGGCCGGCATAGTCGGTCTCGGCCTGCTCAAGGCGGCCAGCTGACAGAGCTTCGCCAGCGCGCTTGCGCAGCACGTTTGCACTTTCGGACGGCGTTCCAGTCAGTCGCGGCAACGACAGGGCATAGCGCTGCGCCTCATCGAGCGTGTATTTCGGCACGAAGGCAAGGTCTGCCTTGCGCGTCGCCGTCACATTCACCTGTCTGACCTGGCTGGCCACAATCCGCCCGGCAATGGCGCCTCGGAAACTCTGGACTTCTCCTTGAGTGTTCTTCAGGAAACACCAACGGGCGGAGGTGTTGTAGGTGAAGGCCTGACACTGGGCGTCATCGATACAGGCCGCCTCGCAGGCCGGGAGGTCAATATCCTTCACCGTCCTGTAGTCGCCGCCGAAATAGTCGGCATCTGGGATCGTGACGATCTTGCGGTCGGCAGCCGCAAGCGGGCCAGCCAGCGCCAGCGAGAGAAAAGCCATGGCAAGGGGCGCGCGGGCAGCGCGAGCGAAACTCCACAGCATGATCGTCCTCCGGGGCGGCGATTCAGGGCGTGCCGCCTGTTGTTCAGGCAAAAATTCGAAACGCAAACGATGCCACGGGAAATTGTGGCAAATGCTCATGACAATACGATGGGAGCATCGCGGGCGGCGGGGCATCCGTCAAGCGCGATAGCGGCAACTGGAGCAGGCGAAGGTTAACCGGCCGGGTTCAGGTGCCGGCGCAAGGCTGCAACGAGAGCCAGCACCTCGCTTGCTGCCTTGCCGCGCGGATCGGTTTCAAGTGCCGTCAGCCCCTGCCCCATCGAGGCGGCAAAGGCCGTGCGGTTGCCCAGAACCGGATCCAGCCGGGCGAAGCCGGATGAGGCAATGGCCTCACTGACATCGCCGGTGAGCGCGGCCCGTGGCGGAACCCGGTTGAGCACCAGGACGGCCGCCTTGTCCTCGCGCCGTGCCATTTCGAAAGTCTGGCCGGTCGCCCAAAGATCTACGAGCGTTGGCTGCACCGGAACAATCACCAGATCGGCGGCATCGATCGCGGGACGGGCATCGACATCGGTCTTGGGCGGGGTGTCGATGAGAACGAAATCATGGTCGCGGGCGAGGCCTCGCGCCTCGCGCCGGGCGCCCCAGCCGCTGGCGGTGCGCAAGGTCAGGCCGGTTGCCGCCTCGCCAAGCCGCGCCTCGCGCGCCTCATACCAGGTGCCGAGCGAGCCCTGCGGGTCGACATCGAGAATGGCAATGCGCAGGCGCGGATCGGCATGCGCCAGACCGAGCGCCAGATGGGTCGTGACTGTAGTCTTGCCCGAGCCACCCTTCTGCTGGGCAATCGTGAGGATCGTTCCGGTCATCCGCTACTCCCGACCGGCGCGGCTCTCCTCCAGCCACACCCGTGAACCTGACACGCCCTGCCCGTTTGGATCAGTCGCCCCCCAGCGCCTGATAGATGCGGTAGCCCGGACGACCGGTCGGCTGCAAGCCATAGTTTGCCTCGGCCCGCTTGATTGCTTCCCGCGTCGCAGGACCGACGCGTCCGTCGATCTCGTCGTTGTAAAAGCCTTTTTCCGCAAGCCGCTTCTGCAGGTTGAGCCGCTGCGCCCGTGACAGGCCCGGATCCTCGGTCGGCCAGGCCGCCTTGAACGGTTCACCGCCGGATATCAGCTGTGACAGCAGCGCGATTGCCAGACCATAGGATTGCGAAGCGTTGTAGGAAAACAGGGCGTCGAAATTGCGCGTGACCAGAAAGGCGGGCCCCGCGTTTCCGGCCGGCAGGATCAGGCCGGCCTCCAGCCCCCCCGACAGCGACTTGCCATCCAGACGCACAAGGCCGCGTTTGGCCCAGGTCGCAAGGGTCGCCCGCTCCCGGCGCCCGACGGGGCCCTTGTAGCCGTTCGGCAACTTGACCTCATAGCCCCAGGGGCGGCCCTTTTCCCAGCCAGCGTCCTTAAGGAAATTCGCGGTTGAGGCCAGCGCGTCGGCTGTGGTGTCGACCAGATCCTTGCGTCCGTCGCGATCAAAGTCGACGGCAAGGCGCAGATAGGTAGTGGGCATGAATTGCGTCTGCCCGAAGGCCCCGGCCCAGGAGCCCTGGAATTTGTCGACGGGAACGTCGCCGCGATTGGCGATGAGCAACGTCTTCATCAGTTCATCGCGAAAATAGTTGGCCCGCCGGCCACCGGCGCAGGCCAGGTTGGCAAGGGCATGAGGGGTATAGAAATCCCCCTTGGCCTTGCCGTAGTCACTTTCAATGCCCCAGACCGCGACGACCACATGCCGTTCGACGCCAAAGGCCTTCTCGACCGCAGCCAGCGTCTTGGCGTGCTGCTTCAGCAGAGCCTCGCCATCCTTGATCCGCTGTTCGTCGACCAGAAAGGCCATGTAGTCCCAGATGGGCGTCTCGTACTCTGGCTGGCTCGAGGAAAAGCGGATGACCCGCTCATCTGCCTTGGCGGTCGCCAGCATACGGGCGATGATATCGGGGCGAATGCCCTGAGCCTCTGCCTCACGGGACAGGCGCGCCACACAGGCTTCAATGGCCTGTGCAGGGCCGGCGTTCGTCAACAGGACAGCCGCAGCCAGCAAAAGGCCTGCCCCCGTCTGCCGTGCGAGTGTCCACTTCCGAATCGTCATCGCCGCTTCTCCACTGGTCTTTCCACTATGCCGGAGCGGCAGCTGAAGGCCAACGGACAGGAGACGGCAGTCTCGCCGATTGCCGACAACGGTCAATGCAAATGAAAAGGGCGCCACCGGTTCCGGCAGCGCCCTCTTCAATCACAACACCCATGGGGATCAGTTGCTGCCCTCGATCAGCTTGCGACGCAGCCAGCTCGACAGGCTGTCCATAGCGCTGACCAGGATCAGGGTCAGGATGATGATGTAGGCCACGTTCTCCCAGTCCCGGGAGGTTTTCATCGTCTCGACAAGAACCAGACCGATACCACCTGCCCCCAGCGCCCCGATCACCGTGGCCGAACGGGTGTTGGATTCCAGATAGTAAAGGCCCTGGGACAAGAGTACCGGAAGGATCTGCGGAATGACGCCGAAACGATAGGACTGCAACTGGTTCGCGCCTGTCGAGTTAACACCTTCAAGCTGCTTTCCGTCAATGTTCTCAAGTGCTTCGGAGAACATCTTGCCAAGCGTACCCATATCAGTGATGGCAATTGCCAGTGAACCGGTAAGCGGGCCGAGGCCGAAGGCGCGGATGAAGATCAGCGACCAGATCAGCGAGTCCACTGTACGGACAAAGTCGAACAATCGCCGCACTGCAAACCGGACCGCCATGGAGGGCGTGAAGTTCCGAGCCGCAAGGAATGCCAGCGGGAGCGCCAGGATAAAGGCGGTCAAGGTGCCGAGGACGGCCATCAGCAGCGTTTCGAACAGGGCGACAGCAATGACCCCATGCTGCCAGTCCTGATTGCCCCAGAAAGTGCTCCACACAAGGCTTGCATTCGACTGCGCAGGATCGAGACGGTCCGCCGAAAACACCAGGGACATGACTGCACCAGCGCTCATGCCGTGCAGGGGCGAATTGAACGGGAACCAGAAATTCTCCCACCCAAAGAAGTAACGATGCACTTCGATCTTCGACCTGGAGACCTGGACACGGCGATCAAACGTGGGACGCGCGTCGAATTTCTGTTCGTTTCCGGTAATCCACTCAGGCGTCGGTCCGGGCAATGTCACCTGAACCTTGTCGTCCACAACCGTCGCGATGATAAGGCCGTAGTCCGGGACGTTAAATTCGAGCGTCGGGCCGTCGATCTGGGCAAGGTATCCGTCCCCGAGATCAATGGTTGTCCGATTGCCCTCGATTGCAACCCACTCCGGGCTGGTGCCCTTCGCATAGGTGGCCGTGCGCTCGCCTTCGATTGCAATCGTCAAATCACCACGGCGCAGGTTCTGCTCGACATGGACCTTATGATAGATCGTGTCGACGCCGAGCAGTGCCGCGCGCTGCGGATCCGCGTTGCCGAGGATGGCTGATACATCGAATGCCATCCAGGCATAGGCGAGATAGGCAAGAACGAGCAGGGGAATGCCAACGGCCCGCATCATACGGTCGCGAATGGCGCGTTGGGCAAGCTCGAGATTGGATCCCGAAGGGAGGGTGGCGGCGGTCATTGTCCTGTGCTCCCGTCAGTGACGCGCTGCGCCGGTCAACCGGGCGCGCAGGTATGAGGACGTCTGGTCGATGATGATGATGGCCAGGAACAGCAGCAGGAACAGAGCCGCCGTGTCATCGCCAGCCCCCTGGCCCCAACCGATGGACCGGCGCAGTTCCGAGCCGATGCCGCCGGCGCCGACGAAGCCAAGGATCGCCGAAGCACGCACGTTGATTTCAAGGCGGAGCAGAAAGTAGCTGAGATAGTTCGGCGCGACCTGCGGCAGGACCGCAAAACGGATGCGCTGGATCCAGCTGCCGCCGACCGCTTTCAAACCTTCAATCGGCTTGCGGTCGATGTTCTCGTTGACTTCCGAGAACAGCTTGCCGAGCGCACCCGCCGTGTGGAAGGCCACCGCGATCATGGCCGGGATCGGGCTTGAGCCAAGCAGGAAGATCAGAAAAAGCGCGATGACCAACTCGGGAAAGGCACGCATGACATCCATGACGCGGCGCGTCACCGGGATCAACGGAGGCCAGACATCCAGGTTGCGCGTGCTCGCAAAGGACAGGCCCATCGCAAGGAAGCCGCCAATGATCGTTGCGACGAACGCGATGTTGAGGGTCTCGATCAGGGCAGGGAAAAAATGCCACATCAGACCAAGCAGTCCGAAGAGCCCAAGATCCCATGCTTCGATCACGATCTCGGACGGATAGTCGAAGAACTTGGTGAGGCCGGTCAGGAAACTGCCTGAGTTGAGTTCATTTGCTTCGCTGTAGCCCCAGGCCATCATGGCGACGACGAGAAGCACAGCCCCAAACGAATACAACTGCCGTTGCCGGCGCATGGCGAGCACGCTGGTGCCAAGGTCGATCACGGCCATTCCGAACTCCTGTTGAGAAAAGGCGGCCCCGGGTGAACCCGGAGCCGCCAAAGTCAGTCAGACGAACTCAGTTGCCGGCAGCGCGGCGAACTTCGACGATGTTCTCATAAGCGGAGTGGTTGATCGGCTTGAGACCGAGCACTTCGCCAGCCATGAAGCTGTAGGCGCATTCCTTGTCCATGAAGCCGAGCGAGGCGAGCATGCCGGTGATGTCGACCTTGACGCGCTCCGGCAGGGCCTTGCGCAGAACGATCGGGCCTTCGACGATGATCGGGGACTTCCAGATCTCGACGAGCTGGGTCATGTCGACCAGACCAGCGTCGGCAGCCTTGCGCAGGGCACCCGAGTTGTAGCCATCTTCCCATTCGCCAAGGCCATCGGCCCAGGTGACGCTGGCCGGATAGTCGCCGTTGAACACGCCAACGATCGACTGCTCATGGCCACCCGAGGTGACGACTTCCGAGAAGAACTCGCCGTTCTTCGTGGAATAGCCAGCCTTGTTCAGCTCATAGCTCGGGATGAGGTAGCCCGAGGTGGAGTTCGGGTCACCAAGAGCAAACTTCTTGCCCTTCAGGTCGTCCAGCGACTTGATGCCGCTGTCAGCGCGGGCAAAGCCGATGGCATGATAGCCAAAGGTGCCATCGACGTTGACCTTGACGAGAACCGGCTCAACAGCTTCCGGATCGGTCAGGTAAACCTTGGCATAAGCAGAAGCGCCGAGCCAGGCCATGTCGAGGTTACCGCCGAGCAGGCCTTCGATCACGCCGTTGTAGTCGGCCGGAGCGAAGATCTTGGTCGGAACGCCGAGCAGCTCTTCGGTCTTGGCGCGAATGCACTCGTTGGAGCGCAGGCGGTCGGACGAGTTCTCACCGCCGAGGATGCCGATGCGGAATTCGGTGATTTTTTCCTGAGCGAGAGCCGGGGTGGCCATCAGGGCGATCATGCTGACTGCGGCAGCGGACGCAATCTTCGAGAAAAGGGTCATATCCGGTTACTCCGAGGATAAAGACGAGTGATGACGGAAGGGGTGCAGCGGATCAAACCGCCGCTGCCGCAGGGGTCATCTGCCCGGCGGAAACTGAAGAAAGGTGCGGATGCGCTGCGGGCGCCTCCAGGGCGGTGGAAGTTGCAGCCTCGTTGAAGCTGTCATCCGCACCGTAGATCTCACGGGCAACATCCGTGGTCAGCGCTTCAGGAGCGCCGTCGAACACGATGTCCCCGTCCCGCATGCCGATCACGCGCTCGCAATAGCGGCGGGCGGTGTCGAGCGTATGGAGATTGCAGATGACGATTTTGTTGTCGCGGTCGTGGATTTCGCGCAGGGCGTCCATAACGATCTGGGCATTCATCGGATCAAGCGAGGCGATCGGCTCGTCGGCGAGGACGAGTTGCGGCTCCTGGACCAGGGCGCGGGCGATGGCGACGCGCTGCTGCTGACCACCGGAGAGTTCTTCGGCGCGCTTGATGGCTTCCTGCGAAATGCCAAGGCGATCCAAAGCCATCAGAGCACGCTCGATGTCCTCCTTGCTGAAGACGTTGAACAGGCTTTTCAGGGTCGAGTGGCCATTGAGACGGCCGAGCATCACATTGGTGACTACGTCAAGACGCGGCACAAGGTTGAACTGCTGGAACACCATGGCGCAATCGCGCTGCCAGCGGCGCTTTTCAGCCCCGGTAAGGCTCAGCACGTCGCGGCCGTCGAACATGATCTTGCCGGCGGACGCAGGCGTCAGACGGTTGATCATACGCAAAAGCGTCGACTTGCCAGCACCGGACCGACCAATGATGCCGACCATCTGCGGCTTGTCGATCGAAAAGGTGACGTTGTTGACGGCTGTGCGCGAGCCGAACTGCTTGGTTACGCCTTCAAAGGTGATCACCGGACGCCCCGTTGTTTGTTCTCATCTTGAGCCGACAAGAGCCACGGGTTTGTTACAACTCGATGACAAATCCTTTGCAGAACCTAAATTGAAAATGAAGTTTCAGTGACAATGCAGCAGCGATCGTCATCTGCATTGAGACCAGATTGAAACTTCAATACAATCTCATGACAATCACGACCGGAAAAACACAAGCGGATACGGGGCTCCTGGCTCGAACTGTCGCGCCCCCGTCATGAAACACGCACCTATCAGGCTCAATACAAGTACCTATGAATGCTGTTGCTGGTCCTTGCGCAAAACTGCCGTCGCTGACGGGAAATTGAGCTTCGCCGTTCCTCGGCCGGACATTTCCCAATGGGGCCGGCGCAAGGTTCGGGGACCGATTCAGGGGTTCTGCGCCACGGCGCGTGATGGCTGTTGCTGACACAAAGGCACTGTTGGCAAACCCGGCGCGGCCAAGCCTGTTCCATCTCGTCGCGTCCGGGCAACAAGGGACGCAAGACCGGCTTGCCTTTCGTGCTGGAATTGCTCGTCAAGCGCGCGCACCGGACGGCGCACTGTTGTCAGGCCGTAACGAGTTTCAGCAGCGCTTGTCCGACGTCGGTCGCCGGATCGCAGAGGTCGAAAACGATATCGAAGTGATTGCGGTCACGGGCCCTGATCTCCGGCATGCCAAGCGCATCGGCATAGGCCCGGGTCTGGCGGTGAAAGCCCGGTGTCTCGTGTTCGGCGACGGCAATGACGGACCGCGGCGCGCCGGACAGATGGCGCAGCGGGCTCAGCATCTCGACCTCCTCCGGCGTCAGCTGCATCCAGTCCTGGACATGGCTGCCGGCAATCGGGGCCAGCTCGAACAGCCCGCTGAGGGGAAGTGCTGCCTTCAACACCTGTCCGGGCAGACCGAAGTCCTTTTGCCAGCCGGACATCATCAGCGTTCCGGCCAGATGCCCGCCGGCGGAACTGCCGGTGACCACGATGCGGTTGCGATCAATGCCGAGGGCGGCCGCCTCGCGCCAGAGATAGGCAAGGGCCGTCCGCATCTGACGGGTGATTTCGGTCAGGCTTGCGCCGGGCGCAAGCGTGTAGTCCGGAACTGCCGATGCGATGCCGAGATCGGCGAGCATCGGGGCCATGAAAGCGGAATGCTCCTTCGACAGGGCGCGCCAGTAGCCGCCATGTATGAACAGCACCAGCGGCCGCAGTTCGCCCTGGCGTGTGCCGAAGAGGTCGAGCTTCTCCCGGCTCACCGGGTCATAGACGAGATCCAGTTTCGCGCCGGCCATCGATCTGGCCGGAAGGGACCGGGAGGTATATTGGCCGATGATCGCCGTGAAGACATCCGGGGCGACACAGTCGCGCGCGGTGTAGTCGGCATCCAGCCGGTCGCGCGGCCAGTTGCCTTCGGCGATCAGCGAGGCTGGAGTGGCGGGCAGGTCGGACATGTCGGCTTTCCTTTCGGCCGGATTGCCTTCGAAGGGATCCGGCAAGGGTCACAGCACAAGGGCGCCGGCGCGGTTCTCGATCAGGCGGACCAGCGACAGGGCGGTCATTTCGGAGGACTTGGGATTGGTCGCCAGGGGGCGATTGGTGAGGGTGAGGTCCATCTCGCCAAAGGCTCCGCTGGCGCGGATGCGATGAATGTTGCAGGCCGCCCCCGGATCAGCAACCAGCGCCACCTCGGTGCGGTCCAACCCGATGCCGGCAAGAGCCGAAATGACGGCAACATTGGCGTTCTGAGGATAGGCGGCGGCGGCCTGCCGGGCTGTCCCCTCGAAAAAGACATGCGCCTTTGCCAGCGCAGCCAGGTTACAGGCGTTTTCAGCCGGCGTGCCACGCCAGGCGGCCGGCGGCTTGATGATATCATGACGGACGCTGGCAAGGTCGAGCCTCGAGGCCGCTGCCAGCGCATCAATGCCGCCGAGCGCACCCGGCGGGACAAGTAGCTGGGCGCGGTTGCCACGAGCCAGTTGCAGGAACTCCTCCAGCAGGTCGCCGCTGGCAAAGGCTGAGGTGGACGACACGGCAAAATCGATGCTGGCGGACAGAGCGGCACGGCCCCAGGGGGCAACGCTGTCGCGTCCGGCAGCTTCGACTACAAGGCGCGGACGCTCCCCTGCCCCGTCCGTCAGCTCGTCGGGAGACGTTACATGCCGGCAACCGGAAGGCAGATCCTGCAGTTCGGCGTCCGCGTCCCGGGTGGCAACGGCAATGAGCCGGACGGGAGAGCCCCGTTCGGCCAGAAGCCCACCCACACGCCGGGCAATCGCACCCCAGCCAACGAGCACAACGGGAAGGTCAGAGCCCGACATAGGCCTGCACCCGTTCGGCATCCCGATCCATGTCAGCGCCGGAGCCAATCCAGACCGTGCGGCCCTTTTCGACGATATAATGACGGTCCGCGAGGCGTTTCAGCACCGAGAGGTTCTTGTCGATCAGCAGGATCGACTGTCCGTCCTGCTTCAGATGCTCGATGCAGTGCCAGATCTCGGTCCGGATGACAGGGGCAAGCCCTTCGGTCGCCTCATCCAGGATCAGCAGGCGCGGGTTGGTCATCAGGGCGCGGCCGACGGCCAGCATCTGCTGTTCGCCGCCGGACAAGGTGCCGGCGACCTGCTCCGACCGCTCCTTGAGGCGGGGAAACAGCGTATAGACCCGTTCCAGCGTCCAGGGATCGGACCGTTTCAGCCGGTTGGAAGCTGTGGCGACCAGGTTTTCGCGCACCTTGAGTGTCGAGAAGATCTGCCGGCCTTCCGGCACGAGACCGGCTCCAAGACGGGCAATGCGTTCGGGGGCAAGGCCGGCGGTGGCCACGCCCTCGAACTGGATGGCACCGCCCCGCGGGTTCAGCAACCCCATGATGCAACGGACCGTGGTGGTCTTGCCCATGCCATTGCGGCCCATCAAGGTCACGACCTCGCCATCCCGGATCTCGAGATTGACGTCGAACAGCACCTGGCTCTCGCCATAGGCGGCCTGAAGATTGGCGACACTCAGCACAATTCGTCCTCCGCCCCGAGATAGGCCTCGCGTACGGCCGGGTTGTTGCGAATCTCGTCCACGGTACCGCTGGCAATGATGCGGCCATAGACGAGCACGGAGATGCGATCAGCGAGCGCGAAGACAGCCTCCATGTCATGCTCGACCAGCAGCATGGCCGCGCTCTTGCGGGTCTCACCCAGCATCGCGATCATCGCCTGGCTTTCGACATGGCCAAGCCCGGCCATCGGCTCGTCGAGGAGCAGGAGCCGTGGCTTCATGGCAAGGGCCACGACCAGCTCCAGTTGTTTCTTCTCGCCATGGGAGAGATCGGCAACCCGGATGTCGGCGCGGTCCGCGAGGCCGCTGGAGGCCACAAATCGGCGTGCATCGTCCCAGACTGCCCGGCGGCCGCGCGCCAGATCGTAGATCCGGAAGTTATGACCCTCGCGGACCTGGATCGCCATGCCCACGTTCTCGATCACGGTCAGTTCATCGAGCAGGCTGGTGATCTGGAACGTGCGACCGAGGCCGAGTGCGACCCGATCCGGCGTCTTCAGGCGGGTGATGTCGCGGCCCGCCAGATGGATCGTACCTGCATCCGAGACCAGTTCGCCGCAGAGCTGGTTGATCAGGGTCGACTTGCCAGCCCCGTTCGGACCGATGAGGGCGTGGATTTCGCCCTCATGGACGTCGAGGCTGACGTTGTCGGTGGCAATCAGGCCGCCGAAAGTCTTTACCAGCCCCTCAATGGACAGGATGACGCTCATTTGACACCTCCCCGAACAAGCGCGGTGACGCGCTGAAGCAGCGCAGCAAGACCGCCCCGGGTGCCAAGCACGACGACAAGCAGAATGAGACCCAGGGCGAAGGGCCAGTGCTCGGACCAGGCCGCGAGGAATGTTTCGAGGATCAGGAACGCAGCAGCCCCCAGGAATGGCCCGAACAACGTTCCAACGCCGCCGAGGATCACCATGATCATCAGTTCACCCGACTTGGTCCAGTGCATCATGTCCGGCGAAGCAAAGCGCAGGAAGTTGGCCATCAGGGCTCCGGCAAGCCCTGCCCCCATGCCCGACAGCACAAAGGCATAGAGCTTGTAGCGATAGGCCGGGATGCCGAGGGCCGCCATGCGGCGCTCATTCTGGCGGATGCCTGAAATGACCGTGCCAAAGCTCGATTGGGTCAGGCGGCGCAAGCCATAGAAGAACAGAACCGAGATCGCGAGGACGACATAGTAGAACGTCGCCTTGTCGCGCATGTTGAGGCCAGGCAGTGCATTGGTGCGCCGGATGATGATGCCATCCTCACCGCCATAGGCCTTGAGCGAGACGAACAGGAAGAACAACATCTGGGCAAAGGCCAGCGTGATCATGATGAACTGCACGCCGCCGGTACGCAGGGAGAGCGCGCCGATCGCTGCGGCGAAGAGGCCAGCGACCAGCACGGCCAGCGGCAGTGTCAGAAGCATCTGGTCGGTGCCGGGGATAAAACCGAACAGGGGTTCCCCACTGGCATGGTGCGTTGCCAGGATGCCGACCACATAGGCTCCGATGCCGAAGAAGGCCGCATGACCGAAACTGACCATCCCGCCATAGCCGAGGATGAAGTTGAGGCTTGCCGCAGCCATGCCGTAGATCAGGATGCGGGTGGCCAGCGCCAGAAGCGAGGCTTCGCCCAGCTCCTGCGTGACTGTGGGCAGGGCGGCGAGAGCGAGAATGAGTATGAGTGCCAGGATCCGGTTGCGCATCACGACCCCGCTGCGAACAGGCCCTTGGGCCGGATGAGAAGGACGAGTGCCATCAGCAGGTAGATTCCCATGGAGGAAATCCCGACCCCGAGCGCATCAGCTTCCGAGGCTGGCATGACGGTGCGCAGCATGCCGGGCAGGAAGGCGCGCAGGCAGGTGTCGATGACGCCAAGGCCGATACCGGCGACAAAGGCGCCGCGGATCGATCCGACGCCGCCGATGACAACGACGACAAATGTCGCCAACAGGATCTGTTCGCCCATGCCGACCTGAACCGCCAGGATCGGACCGGCCATGTAACCGGCAAGACCGGCCAGCAGCGCGCCGAGGCCAAACACCACCGTGTAGAGCATGCGAATGTCAACGCCGAGGGCCCGGACCATGTCGCGATTGGTCGATCCGGCACGCACCAGCATGCCGATCCGCGTCCGGTTGATCAGGAAATAGAGCCCCACCGCAACCAGAAGCCCGGCGCCAATGATCAGCAGCCGATATGGCGGGTAGTACAGCCCGGGCAAGATCTCGACGGAGCCCTCGAAGGCCGCCGGCAACAGCGTGAACACCGGCGAGCGCCCGAACAGCATGACAATCAGCTGGTTGAACATCAGGATCAGGGCGAAGGTCGCCAGAACCTGATCGAGATGGTCGCGCTGATACAGCTTGCGGATCACCAATGCCTCGATGGCAAGGCCCGTCAAGGCCGCTGCCCCCAGGGCTGCCGGAAGACCGAGCCAGAAGCTGCCCGTTTCAGCGGCAACAAAAGTGCCAGCATAGGCGCCGACCATATAGAGCGAGCCATGCGCAAGGTTGATCACGCCCATGATGCCGAAGATCAGGGTCAACCCGGCCGCCAGCAGGAACAGCATGACGCCGTACTGGAGGCCATTCAGGAGTTGTTCGAGTACGAGGATCATCCGCCCGCCCGATGATTGGAGTGCCAAAGCCTGCGCAGGCCGACTTGCGGTATCACCGCATAGCCGGGCCGAAGCCCTCAGCGCGCCTTGTCGGCGACGCCCGGGGACACTCACGCGCCCTGCAGCGTAAAGGTGACGTCACGCCGACCACATCGACGCGGCAACCTGCGCTGCCGCGTCGACACTTGTCAGCTTACATCTTGCACTGATCGGCGTAGGCATCGCCATAGTCTTCAAGGAGCTTGTCCTTGGTGACGGCGACCGGCTTGCCATCGGGGCCTGCGACGATATCGAGCAGGTACCAGTCATGCACCGGATGCTGGTTGTTGCCGAACTTGAAGTCACCGCGAACACTCTTGAAGTCAGCGGCGCGAACGGCTTCGCGGAATTTGTCGAGATCGTCGACGCCGCCGGTCTTGGCCAGCGCAGAGGCAATCAGCTTCGCGGTGTCATAGCCCTGCGATGCGTAATAGGTGATCGGACGTCCGTATTTCTTGTCCCAGGCGTTCACGAACTCGAGGTTCGCGTCGTTCTCGAAATCACGGTTCCAGTGCGCGGTGGCAAAGATGCCGACAGCGCCCTCGCCGACTGCATTCAGAACAACCGCGTCAGTCGACGGCTCGGACAGGACCATCGGGATCTGCCCCGTCAGACCCGCCTGGGCATACTGCTTCAGGAACGCGATGCCGAGGCCGCCCGGGTGGAACTGGAACACGACTTCCGGATCAGCCGCACGGATCTGCGCCATTTCGGAGGCAAAGTCGGTCTGGTCGAGTTGGGTGTAGATCTCGCCGACGATGTCACCGCCAAAGGTGCGCTTGAAGCCGTTGATGGCATCCTTGCCGGCCTGGTAGTTCGGGGCGAGCACGAAGGCCTTGTTGAAGCCGAGCTTCTTGGCGGCAGCGCCAGCGGCTTCATGCAGCGCGTCGTTCTGCCAGGACACTACGAAATAGTTCGGATGGCACTCTGCGCCAGCCAAGTTCGAAGGACCCGCGTTCGGGGAGATGTAGATGGCATCGTTGTTGACGATGTCCGGCACGGTGGCGCCAGCAACATTCGAGAACACGATGCCGGTCAGAAGCTTCATGCCGTCATCGCCCATGAACTTCTCGGCGATCTGGCGACCATTGCCCGGCTTCAGGCCATCGTCCTCGACGACCAGCTCGACGGGCACGCCACCCAGCTTGCCGCCTTCCATCTCGATGGCGAGCAGCATGCCGTCGCGGATGTCCTGACCCAGATAGCCGGCCGGGCCGGACAGGGTCGTGATCATGCCAATTTTCAGCGGGTCCTGCGCCATGGCAGTTCCGCTCATCAGCGCAGCGATGCCCGCTGCGGCCAGAATCAGTTTCTTTCTCATGTCTTCACCCTCTGTTTTTTTGCCTTCCGGCATCAGCCAGATACCGGCGTTATCCGCCGGCTCCAGTCTTGATCTTGTTGTCAGGCCTCAGCTTGCAATGGGCAGCTGAATATTTCAAGCCTAAAACAATTACAGTTTCACCCAACCTTCCGGCGGCTCCTTGCCAGGGTGGATGGTGCCGCAATTCGGGCAGGTGCGCTTGGCTTCATCGGCGTAGAATGCCTTGTAGATCGGCGGCAGATCATCAACGATGGACTCCAGATCGACCTCGGCCCGGTGCACCAGCGCCTGGCATTCAAAGCAGTACCACTCGACCGCGTCCAGTTCACCCTCCGGGCGCGCCGGCTCGATGACGAGGCCGATGGAGCCTTCCTGCGGGCGCTGCGGCGAGTGACGTACGTGGGCCGGCAGCAGGAACACGTCGCCCTCGCGGATCGGCACGTCGTAGAATTCCTTGCCGTCATAGAGCTTCAGCAGCATGTCGCCCTTGAGCTGGTAGAAGAACTCCTCCACCGGATCGTCGTGATAGTCGGTCCGCTTGTTCGGGCCGCCGACGACCGTGACCATCAGGTCAGCATCCTTGAACACCATCTGGTTGCCCACCGGAGGCTTCAGGAGGTGTTTGTGTTCATCGATCCACTTCTGGAAATTGAAGGCCTGAAGTCGTGCCATCACTGATCTCCTCTTTGAGGCAAGGTCACGCGAGCTTGAGCCCGCAAGCGTCAAATGCGGCCCGTGTGCGGGCTTTTTCTTCTTCGGTGAGTTCGAGCAGCGGCGGGCGGACCCGGCCACCGGTCTGGCCCAGGAGGTCCTGCCAGTACTTCTGGTGCGAATGGGGCTTTTCGGCAGGGCGGGTGCTCTTGAGCGCGTGGCGGACGGGCTCAAGCGAGGCACTGAGGGCGCGCGCCTCGTCGGCCTTGCCGGCAAAGGCAAGATCCGTGTAGGCGCGCATGCGCTTGTCGGCAGCGGTCTGGATCAGATACGGGGGCGATGAGCAGAGATACAGCTGCCAGTTCAGCTCCAGGATGTTGTCCAGCCACTCCTCTTCCGAGGCAGTCGAAACGAGGATGCGGTCACCGGCAAGCGCGGTGAGCTGCTTGTACATGTCACGCGGGACCGAATACTTGATCGCCACGACATTCTCGATATCGGCCAGGCGGTTGCACAGTTCCGGGCTCATCAAGTAGCCGCTGTCGGGATGCGACCACAACGCGATGCCGATGTCGACCTTCGAGGCAATCGTCTCGTAGTAGCGGATGAGCGTCTCGTCCTGGGCCTTGAAGAAATGCAGGATCGGCGCATGCACGACGATATAGTCGGCACCGCAAGCCTGCGCATGGCGGGCGAGATCGATCACCACGTCCATGTTCTGGTCGGAACAGGACATGATGGTCTGGGCGCGGCCGCCGGTCGCCTCGACGGCGAGGTCGAAGCAGCGCTTGCGCTCATCCAGCGACATGGAGAAGAACTCACCCTGCTTGCCGGCGATGAAGAAGCCGTCGATGCCGAGGTCGTCGATCCAGTGGTTCATGTTGGCGCGGAAGCCCTCTTCGTCCATCGAGAGGTCTTCGCGGAAGGGCATCAGGGCCGCAGCCCAGATGCCGCGCATGGTGGCGAATGCATGCGCCTTGGCGTCCTTGCGGGTGTATTTCATGTCAGCAACCTCATGCAGGACCGGTGCCGGTCGAAAGGGGTCGGGGCAGCCAGCGGGGCCGGTCAGATTTCCATGCGATGCGAGACGGTCTTGACGACCGTGTAATGCAGGATGCCTTCCGCCCCGCCCTCGCGGCCAAAGCCGCTTTCCTTGACGCCGCCGAAGGGCGTCGCGGCAACCGAGGCTTCCAGGGTGTTGATCGAGACATTGCCGGCCTCGATCTCGTCGGTGATGCGGTCGACATTGGCGGCGGAATTGGTGAAGGCATAGGCGGCGAGGCCATAGGGCACGCCGTTGGCGCGCTTGATCGCCTCGTCCAGCGACGCCACCGGATTGATGATGGCGAGCGGGCCGAAGGGCTCCTCCTGCATCACCCGGGCGTTGTCCGGAACTTCCGACAGGACGGTGACCGGGTAGAAGTAGCCGGGCGTGTTCGGGCGCTGGCCGCCGGTCAGCAGCTTGGCGCCCTTGGCGACGGCATCTGCCACCAGCATCTCCATAGCTTCAACGCGGCGGTGGTTGGCGGTCGGGCCCATTTCGGTCTCGGGGTTGAGGCCGTTGCCCATCTTCACGGCCTTTGCGCGCTCGACAAAGGCATCGCGATAGGCGGTAAATATCTTTTCATGGACAAAGAAACGAGTTGGCGAGGTGCAGACCTGGCCGGCATTGCGCGCCTTGCGGATGGCGGAGGTGATGCCGGCCTTCACCGGATCCGCATCATCGCAGATGATCACCGGAGCATGTCCGCCCAGCTCCATCAGCACGGGCTTGGCATAACGAGCAGCGATACCGGTCAGGTGCTTGCCGACCACGGTCGAGCCGGTGAAGGCGACGAGCCGGACCTGCGGCTGCGGGATCAGATAGTCCGAGATCGTTGCCGGCACGCCGAAGATCAGATTGAGAACACCGGCGGGCAGCCCGGCGTCATGGAAGGCGCGGGCGATGTGCCAGGCGCCCGCCGGGGTCTCCTCGGCGGCCTTCAGGATGATGGAGCATCCGGCGGCAAGCGCGCCGGCGACCTTGCGGGCCGGCTGGCTGAGCGGGAAGTTCCAGGGCGAGAAGGCCGCCACCGTGCCGATCGGCTGGTGATGCACCATGTAGCGGATGCCCGGCTCGCTGGGGATGATGCGGCCATAGAGACGCTCGGCTTCACCGGCGTCCCATTCGAAGAACTCGGCGCCGCGGATCACTTCAAGGCGGGCCTGCTGCAGCGTCTTGCCGTGCTCGCGGGTAATGTCCGGGGCGATGTCCTCGATCCGCTCGCGCAGGAGGCTTGCCGCCTTGCGGATGATCTCGGCCCGGCGCATCGGCGCGGTCCGGCGCCAGATCTCGAAACCACGTGCCGCCGCCTCGAGGGCATCGTCGAGGTCAGAGGTCGCAGCGACAGGCAGCTTGCCAATCTCGGTCTCGTCGGCCGGATTGATCACCGGCAGGTGGTCCGCCGTCTTGCGCCAAGCGCCGCCGATGTAAAGCTGGAGATCGGGATAGTCGCGCATGTCCGGGCCTCTGTTCCTCAGATTTTGTTGGCCGCCAGGTTGGCTCACCGCCCTGGCGTGGTGTTGATCGAGAGGATCGGACAAAGATGAATTATCGACAAGGCGGATTTATCGGATAAATTAATATAGATTTCGATATGAATTGCCCGTCACTTGGGGGCCGATCCGATGAAACTCACGCTCAAGCAGATCCAAGGCTTTCTCGCCGTTGCAGAGGCCGGCAGTTTTTCCATGGCCGCCAAACGGCTCAACACGGCGCAGCCGGCCCTGTCGCAGGCGATCAAGGACCTTGAGGCCGAGCTGGGCGTGCGCCTGTTTGACCGCACGACGCGCCGGGTCGAGCTGACGGATGCCGGACGTGAGTTCCATATAGCCAGCGCCAAGATCATCGATGATCTGGAACATGCGGTGGAAGGGGTGCACATGCTGGCCGAACGGCGGCGCGGCAAGCTCAGGGTCGCGGCCCCTCCCCTCCTGGCAAGCTACGTGCTGCCGAAGGTGATCGCGGAGTTCCAGGCCGCCTATCCGGGGATCGTCGTCCAGCTCTCGGATGTGGGCACGGAGCAGATCCTTGATGCCATCCGCACGGCCAAGGCCGACTGCGGCATCGGCACGTTTCCGCCGGCCGATGATGACATCGAACGCCAGCCGCTGATCCGCGACAGCCTGATGCTGTTCTGCCCGGCGCAGAGTGTGCTTGCCGGACGCGACCGGGTCGCCTGGCGCGAGCTGGCGGACCTGCCGCTGATCACGTTGACGCGCGAGTCGGGCATCCGTCTGCTGGTCGAGGTCGGGTTTGAAGCCGCACAGACGCCACCGCGCATTGCCTTCGAGGTGACGCAGGTGACCACTGCACTGGCCTTGGTCGAGGCAGGTCTGGGCGTTGCGGTTCTGCCGACCTATGCCCGCGCCGCAATCCGGCACGAAAGCCTTCGCGCCGTTCCACTGGATGAACCGGTGATTGCCCGCGAGGTCATGCTGCTGAAATCCCGTGACCGGCCACCGGGGCCGGCCGCCAATGCCTTCATCGAGCATCTGAGCCGCGCCTTGCGCCGTTTGGCTGCGGAGTAAGGGGGGCGCTATGCCTACCTGGGGCGGGCAGTCGCAGTCGCCGCCTGACGGCTTTCGAGGCCTCGAAGCCCCCTCCCCCTCGTGGGGAGGGGTAAGGGGTGGGGGGTGGGGGGCCTCCGGAACTCGCCGCATCATGACGTTTCTGGAGCGCCGATCGCTAAAATTGGAAGTTCTTCCGCACGTTCAGTCAGTGCCCCCCACCCCCGGCCCCTCCCCACGAGGGGGAGGGGAGCAGAGAGGCTCCGCCAGGATTGCATAAAGGCAGTGCGGTCGGCCCAGACGGGGCCTGATGCGCCGATTACCCCCTCTGGGCATCTCCCCCCTCAAAGGGGCAGAGGAGCGCCAGGTGTCCGAACCGGATCAAGCGGTTTCGCGCAGGCGGAAGCGCTGGATCTTGCCGGTCTGGGTCTTGGGCAGGGCGTCGGTGAAGATGATCCGGCGCGGGTACTTGTAGGGTGCGATCACTGCCTTAACGTGATCCTGCAGCCGCTTGACCGTTGCCGCATCCGGCTCGACCCCAGCGGCGAGGACCACATGCGCCTCGACGATCTGGCCACGCTCTTCGTCAGCGGCGCCAATGACACCGCATTCCAGCACGTCGTCATGCGACAGCAGCGCTGCCTCCACTTCCGGCCCGGCGATGTTGTAGCCGGCGGAGACGATCATGTCGTCGTTGCGGGCGGCGAAGTGGAAATAGCCGTCCTCATCCTGCCAGAAGGCATCGCCTGTGATGTTCCAGCCGTTCTGGACGTAGCCGGTCTGGCGATGGTCGCCGAGATAGCGGCAGCCGGTCGGCCCGCGCACTGCGAGACGGCCGACATCGCCCCGCTTCTGCTCGTTGCCGGCCTCATCGACGATTCGGGCCTCGTAGCCGGTGACCGGCTTGCCGGTGCAGGCTGGGTGGCTGTCGCCGAAGCGGTTGGAAATGAAGATGTGCAGCATCTCGGTCGCGCCGATGCCGTCCAGCATCGGCTTGCCCGTCTTGGCCATCCATTCCTCATAGACCGGCGCCGGCAGGGTCTCGCCGGCGGAGACGGCGGCGCGCAGGCTGGAGAGGTCAGCCCCCTCCTCCATCGCCTTCAACATGACGCGGTAGGCGGTCGGCGCGGTGAAGCAGACGGTGGCGCGGTACTTCTGGATAATCTCGATCAGGTTCGGCGGCGAAGCGGTTTCCAGAAGGGCTGCGGCAGCACCGAAGCGCAGCGGGAAGACGGCAAGGCCACCGAGGCCGAAGGTGAAGGCGAGCGGCGGGGAGCCGACGAAAATGTCGTCCGGCGTCACGCCCAGCACTTCGCGTGCGTAGCCGTCGGCGATGATCAGGATGTCGCGGTGGAAATGCATGGTCGCCTTCGGCACGCCCGTGGTGCCGGAGGTGAAGCCCAGAAGTGCCACATCATCGCGGCCCGTCTTCACGGCCTCGAACCGGACCGGCTTGGACAGGGCGACCCGGTCAAGCTCGGCATCGTGGTTGGCGGTGCCATCGAAGCCGATGACCTTTTTCAGGTAATTGGATTCCTTGGCGCAGGCGACCAGTTCATCCATCAGCCGCGTGTCGCAGAGGGCGAGCGAGATTTCGGCCTTCTCGACGATCTTGGCCAGTTCGCCCGCGCGCAGCATCGGCATGGTGTTGACCACGACCGCGCCGGCCTTGGTGGCGGCAAGCCAGCAGGCGACCATCGCCGGGTTGTTGGCCGAGCGGATCAGGATACGGTTGCCGGGCTTGACGCCATAGTCCTCGACCAGCGCATGGGCGATGCGGTTGGTCCAGTCGGTCAGTTCCTTGTAGGTGCGCTGACGGCCGTTGCCGATCAGAGCGACATGGTCGCCAAGCCCCTGCTCCACCAGCCGGTCGGTCAGCTCGACCCCGGCGTTGATGAAATCCGGATAGTCGAAGCCATCGAGACGGATCTCTGGCCAAAGGTCAGCGGGCGGCAGGTTGTCCCGCGTGAACGTGTCGACATGGGCGCTGGGGCCCAGATTCAGGCTGGCGGTCATTTTCTATCCCCTCGTTCTTCCATCCGCGTCGCGCGGTTGGCGGCCTTCCTGTTCCGGATGCGGGGTGACCCGTCTTTGCCGCCGGTAGTGTTGCTGAACCTTGTTGCGTGCGATCCGGCCCTTGGGCTCAGGCCGCCTCGTCCGGGACCACGGCGGTGGCCTCGATCTCCACCTTCGCCCGGTCCTCGACCAGGGCGACGACCTGCACCAGCGCCATTGCCGGGAAGTTCTTGCCAAGGTGACGGCGGTAGGCGGCGCCGATCTCGCGCAGGTTATCGAGATAGAGGCGCTTGTCGGTCACGTACCAGGTCATGCGCACGAGATGCTCCGGGCCGGCGCCCCCCTCGGCAAGGACTTCGACGATGTTCTTCAGGGTCTGGTCGACCTGCCCGACGAAATCGTCCGTCTCGAATTCCTGCTGGCCGTTCCAGCCGATCAGGCCGCCCAGGAACACCATCCGGCCACGGGCGGCGACGCCGTTGGCATAGCCTTTGGCCGGCTTCCAGGACTTCGGATTGAGGAACTCGTGCGGCGACTGGCCGCTGGTGGCTGAAGCGGCCATGGTCGTTGCATCGGTCATTGGTCTTGTCCTTTCAGGCAATGGGCAGCCATCCGCTCGCGCAGGCGTGTCGGCCAGGCTTCGGGCCGGCCCTCGCGGCCAACCCAGACCAGGGTCAGGCGAACGGCGAGACGGGTGTCACCGTCCTTGGTGAGCTGGAGCGCGAAGTCGGCGCTGCTGGTTCCGATCCGGGTCAGGTCGAGGGTCCATGTCACCGTCTCGCCGAGCCGCGACGGCGTGCGGAAGTCGGCTTCGATGTGGACGGTCGGGACGGCATTGCCCTCCTCGAGGTGAATGCGGGAATAGGGATAGTCCAGCACTTCGGCGAAGAACTGCTCGACCATCAGGTTGGTCATCTCGAAATAGCGCGGATAGAAGACGATCCCGGCGGCATCGCAGAGGCCAAAGGTGATGTCGAAGTGTCGCTGGTAGCTCATGACACCTGCTCCGCGAGCGCCGCACGGGCGATGACGATCTTCTGCACGTCGCTGGCGCCCTCGTAGATCCGGAGAGCCCGGATCTCGCGATAGAGGCTTTCGACCATGAAGCCCTTGCGCACGCCATCGCCGCCATGCAGCTGCAGCGCCGCATCGATGACCTTCTGCGCCGTCTCTGTGGCATGGAGCTTCGCCATCGCGGCTTCGCGGCTGACGCGGGGGGCGCCCATGTCCTTGGTCCAGGCAGCACGGTAGATGAGGAGGGCCGAGGCATCGACGCCCAGGGCCATGTCGGCGATATGCCCCTGCACCATCTGCAGGTCGGCCAGCGGTGCGCCGAACAGCTCGCGCGTCGTGACCCGGCCCAGCGCCTCATCTAGGGCGCGGCGGGCAAAGCCGAGAGCCGCCGCACCGACCGTGGAGCGGAACACGTCCAGCACGGACATGGCGATCTTGAAGCCGTCGCCGGGTCGGCCGATTAGGGCGCTGCCCGGCAGTTCGATGTCGTTGAAGCGCAGATGGGCCAGCGGATGCGGGGCCATCACCTCGATCCGCTCGACGATCTCGAGCCCCTTGGCATCGGCCGGCACCAGGAAGGCAGACAGGCCCTTGGCGCCGGGAGCTTCGCCGGTGCGGGCGAAGACGACATAGACATCAGCAATGCCGCCGTTGGAAATGTAGGTCTTCTCGCCGGAGAGGATGTAGCCACCCTGCACCGCGCGGGCGGTGGAGCGGGTGTTGGCGACATCGGAGCCGGAGCCCGGCTCGGTCAGGGCAAAGCCTGAGATCGCCTCGCCCTTGCGGGTCTTGTCGAGCCAGGCGCGCTGCTCGGGCGTGCCGAACAGCGACACCGCGCCCATGCCGAGCCCCTGCATGGCAAAGGCAAAGTCGGCGAGGCCATCATGGCGGGCCAGCGTCTCGCGGATGAGGCACAGGCTGCGCACATCCAGCTTCTCGCCCTCGCCTGCGCCCGAGTGGGTCAGCCAGCCGGCCTGCCCGAGATCGGCCACCAGCTTGCGGCAGGCAGCGTCGGTGTCGCCGTGGTCGACGTGAAGATGATCCCGGCACCACGCATCGAGCCCTTCGGCCAGCTCGCGGTGGCGCGGCTCGAAGAATGGCCAGCCGAGAAAGGAGCGATCCGCCATATCAGTTGCCCTCGAAGACCGGTTTTTCCTTCGCAACGAAGGCGTGGTAGGCGCGGGCGAAATCCTGGGTCTGCATGCAGATCGCCTGTGCCTGGGCCTCGGCCTCGATGGCCTGTTCCAGACCCATGTTCCATTCCTGGTTCAGCTGGGTCTTGGTGATGCCATGGGCAAAGACCGGGCCGCTGGCGAGGCGCGTGGCCAGAGCCATTGCCTCGGCTTCCAGCGTTTCGGCGGAATGCAGCGCGTTGAAGAAGCCCCAGCGCTCGCCCTCGGCCGCGCTCATGGTGCGGCCGGTGTAGAGGAGTTCAGCCGCCCGGCCCTGGCCGATGATGCGCGGCAGCATGGCGCAGGCGCCCATGTCGCAGCCGGCAAGACCGACGCGGGTGAAGAGGAAGGCGGTCTTCGCCTCGGGCGTAGCCAGGCGCAGGTCGCTGGCCATGGCGACAATCGCCCCTGCCCCGACACAGATGCCATCAACCGCCGCAATGATCGGCTTGCCGCAGCCGATCATCGCCTTGACCAGATCGCCGGTCATGCGCGTGAAGGCGAGCAGGCCCTTCATGTCCATGTCGACCAGCGGGCCGATGATGTCATGCACGTCGCCGCCGGAGCAGAAGTTGCCACCATTGGAGGCAAAGACGACGATATCGACGTCGGTGGCATAGACCAGCGCGCGGAACGTGTCGCGCAGCTCGGCGTAGCTGTCGAAGGTGAGCGGGTTCTTGCGGTCCGGCCGGTTGAGGCTGACCCGGGCGATCCGGTTCTCCACCTGCCACAGGAAATGCTGCGGCTTCAGGTTGGCGAGTTCGGTCATTGGCTGTCCTTCCCCATCCGCTTCAGGATGTCTTTCAAGATGTCGAAATCGGCGTCGGTCAGGCGGGAGAACAGCATGTCCACCTCCCGCTCATGGTCGGCCGCAAGCTGTTCGAACTGGGCCAGGCCCGTGTCGGTCAGCGACACATGCACTGTGCGCCGGTCGGCTTCGCTCGGAACGCGGCGCACCAGTCCGTCCTTCTCGAGCCGATCGACGACGGTGGTGGCGTTGCCGTTGGAGACCAGCAGCATGCGCGAAAGCTCGCTCATGCTCATCGGCACACGGCGGCGGTAGAGCGCGGCCATGACGTCAAAGCGCGGCAGGGTCGTGTCATGCTCGACGCGCAGGAATTCGCGCAGATGCGCTTCGGCCGCCCGGGTCACCCCGAGCAGCCGGATCCATGTCTTCAGACGGCGCTTCGACAGGGAAACCTGCGGTTCGCTCACCGGTTGGTTCGGATCGGTCGTCATGCCTCGCCCCCCGAAATCGCCAAAGCCTGACCGTTGATGCCCTCCGATCCCGGCCCCGACAGATAGAGCGCCATGGCAGTGACCTCGTCCGGACGAACGAGACGCCCCTGCGGATTGGTCGCCGTCAAGGCGGCGAGCGCCTCGTCCCGGCTCTTGCCCGTCTTGTCCATGATGTTGGCAATGGAGCGCTCGGTCATTTCCGTGTCGAGGAAGCCGGGGCAGATGGCGTTGACCGTGATCGGCTTGCGCGCGACTTCCAGCGCCAGAGCCTTCGTCAGGCCGACGACGCCATGCTTGGCCGCCACATAGGGGGCGACATAGGCATAGCCCTTGAGCCCCGCGGTGGAGGCGACCGAGATCAACCGACCCCAGCCACGCATCTGGTTGAGGCCGGCCCGGAAGGTGAGGAACACGCCGGTCAGGTTGACCGCCAGCATGGCGTTCCACTGCTCCAGCGACGTCCGACCAAGGGGCGCGCTTTCGGCGACGCCAGCATTGGCGATGACGATGTCGACGGGGCCGGCCGCAGCAAACAGTGCCGCGACGCTGGCCTCGTCGGTCACATCCGCAGAAATGGCGCGCACGCCGGGATAGAGCGCGGCGACGGCATCAAGCGGCTCCTGCCGCCGCCCGGCGATCACGACCTCGGCCCCCGCCGCGACAAAGCCGCGAGCAAGGTCGGCACCGGTTCCGGTTCCGCCTCCGGTGATGAGGACCCTGCGGCCCTGCTGCGCGCCAGCCGTTGTCATGCCCGGATCGTCTCCTGCTGCCGCTCGCGCAGGCGGAAGGCGAGATCGCGGCCACCCTTGTAGGGTGCGGGCCATTCGGATGCCGTATCGCCCTGTTCGACCGCAGCATGCAGCGTCCAGTAGGGATCGGCCAGATGGGCACGGGCGAGGCAGACAAGATCGGCTCGGCCGGCCATCAGGATGCCGTTGACCTGGTCCCAGTCGGAGATGTTGCCGACGGTCATGGTCGGGATGCCAGCCTCGTTGCGGATGCGATCCGAGAACGGGGTCTGGAACATGCGGCCATAGACCGGCTTTTCGCCCGGATCGGTCTGGCCCGAGGACACGTCGATGATGTCGGCACCGGCGGCGCGGAACATGCGGGCGATTTCCACCGCATCTTCCGGCGTGACGCCATCCTCGCCCATCCAGTCATGGGCCGAGATACGAACCGACATCGGCTTCTCGTCCGGCCAGACCTTGCGCATGGCGGCGAAGATCTCGAGCGGATAGCGCATACGGTTCTCAAGCGAGCCGCCGTACTCGTCCGTGCGGCGGTTGGTGACCGGTGAGATGAAGCTTGCCAGCAGGTAGCCGTGCGCCGCGTGCATTTCGATCATGTCGACGCCGGCGCGGTTCGCCATCTGGGCGGCGGCGACGAACTGGTCACGCACCATGTCCATGTCCGTTCGGTCCATCGCCTTGGGCACCTGGTTGTGGGCCCGATAAGGGATGGCGCTGGCACTCAGGATCGGCCAGTTGCCACTGTCCAGCGGTTGGTCGATGCCGTCCCAGGCGAGCTTGGTCGAGCCCTTGCGACCCGAGTGACCGATCTGGATGCAGAGCTTGGCACTCGTCTCGGCATGGACGAAGTCGGCCAGGCGCTTCCAGGCCGCCTCATGCTCGGGCGCATAGAGGCCAGGGCAGCCCGGGGTGATGCGGCCTTCCGGCGAGACGCAGGTCATCTCGGTGTAGATGAGCCCTGCCCCGCCCTTGGCCCGCTCGGCGTAATGCACGAGATGCCAGTCGGTCGGGCGGCCGTCGACCGCCTTGTACTGCGCCATCGGCGACAGCACGATGCGGTTCTTCAGGGTCATGTTGCGCAGCTTGAACGGCTGGAACATGGGGCGGCGGCCCTTCTGGCCACCGGCCTGTTCGGCAAACCAGTCCTCGGCCGAGGCAAGCCAGGCGGCATCGCGCAAGCGCAGGTTCTCGTGGCTGATGCGCTGCGAGCGGGTCAGCAGCGAATAGGCGAACTGGGTCGGCGGCATGTCGAGATAGCGCTCGACCTGCTCGAACCACTCCAGCGAATTGCGCGCCGCAGACTGCAGGCGCAGCACCTCGATCCGGCGCTCGTCCTGGTAACGCTGGAACGCGGCTTCCATCGTCGGCTCGGAGTGCAGATAGGTTGCGAGCGCAATGGCGCTGTCAAAGGCAAGGCGCGAGCCCGAGCCGATGGAGAAGTGGCCGGTGGCGGCCGCATCGCCCATCAGGACGACATTCTCGTGGTACCACTTGTCACAGATCACGCGGGGGAAGTTCATCCACACGGCCGAGCCACGCAGATGCGCCGCGTTGGACATGAGCTTGTGGCCGCCGAGGTGATCCGCGAACACCTTCTCGCAGGTCTCGATGGTCTCTTCCTTCGACATATGCTCGAAGCCGAACTTGTCCCAGGTCTCCTGGGTGCATTCGACGATCACGGTCGCGGTGTCGGCATCGAACTGATAGGCGTGAACCCACATCCAGCCGTGCTCGGTTTTCTCGAAGATGAAGGTGAAGGCGTCGTCGAATTTCTGGTGCGTACCGAGCCAGATGAACTTGCACAGGCGCACATCGACATCCGGCTTGAACACCTCGGCATATTCGCGGCGCACCAGCGAATTGATGCCGTCGGTGGCAACCACCAGATCATAATCCTTGCGGTAGTCTTCGGCCGACTTGAACTCGGTCTCGAACTGCATGGTGATGCCGAGTTCGCGGGCGCGTTCCTGCAGCAGGATCAGCAGCTTCTTGCGGCCGATACCGGCAAAGCCATGGCCGCCCGACACGGTGCGCACGCCATCATGGATGACGGCGATGTCGTCCCAGTAGGCGAAGTTGGAGCGGATCGCCTCGGTGCTCTTGGGATCGTTGAGCGCCATCTTGCCCAGCGCATCGTCGGAGAGCACGACACCCCAGCCGAACGTGTCGCTGGCGCGGTTGCGCTCCAGCACGGTGACGTCGTGGCTGGCGTCACGCAGCTTCATCGAGATCGCGAAATAGAGGCCAGCCGGCCCACCTCCCAAGCACAGGATCTTCATTGCCGCAGTCCCTTCCGGTTAACGTGTTGAGCATGAGCCTGCCACCAGCCGGAAATTATTTCAAGCTTGAAATATCGGATTATGACAACTCGGCGCAGGTGCGGCTCTGGGAAAGTGATCAGGCCGCAACGGACCTTGGCACAGGCACCCTGAAGGCAGGGTTTGCCGGCGGTCTCGTTCGATCCTCCCCTAAAGCGTGCGCTTAGGCCGGCAGCACTGGGTCGACGTGCGCTCCCGGATCGGCTCGCCGTCCTCAAACCGCAAATAATTCAAGCTTGAAGCGACTGGTCCATTTTGCAACAGGGCCACGGGAAGTGATGCCGCGACAGGTCTTGCGGCCTTTCTTCCGTTGCCTGTGGCCCGTGGCTGCGCTAGGCAAACGGTCATGAACACGCAGATGATCCTCAAGGGCTGGTGGTGGCGGGACGCATAAGAGCGGCCTTGCGATTTCTCATGTCCTGACGTGATCGAAGTTGACCCAAAGGCCGCCGCGGCAAGACCCGCAGGCGGCCTTCGGTCTGTCTGGGGGCAGGCTCAAGGCCTGGAGCGGCGCCCAACGTGGAGGAAACCGGAATGCCGGCATCGGCTCAGCAGATCTTCAAGACCGCAGGCGGGGTGACCATCACCCGCAGCTCCCGTCCCTCCGACTATGCTTCCGGCACCTCCGACTGGATCGACCGGCTCGACGCCGAGCGCGGCGCCGTCCTCTCCTCCTCCTATGAATACCCGGGCCGCTACACGCGCTGGGACATGGCGCTGGTCAATCCGCCGCTGGTGCTGGAAGCCGCCGACCGCAATGTCTCGATCCGGGCGCTCAACGGGCGTGGCCGCATCCTGATGCCGGTGGTCACACGCGTCCTCAAGGCCCACGCGGATGTCGCCTCTCTCACGGAAAGCGACGGCCGCATCGATCTCGTCGTCAAGACCCCGGACGGGCCGTTCCGCGAGGAAGACCGCTCGCGCCAGCCGTCCACCTTCTCGGTCGTGCGCGCCCTGAAGGAGCTGTTTGCCTGCGACGATGACCAGCTCGGCCTTTACGGTGCCTTCGGCTACGACCTTGCCTTCCAGTTCGAGCCGATCGAGCTGAAGCTGAAACGTCCGGACGACCAGCGCGACGTCATCCTGTTCCTGCCCGACGAGATCCTGATCGTCGACCACCACGCCAAGCGCGCCTATGTGCTGGAGTATGACTTCGAGGTCGACGGCCAGACGACCCGCGGCCTGCCGCGCGACGGCGAGAAGCAGCATTACCAGCCGGCCAACGAGGATCCGGGCCGCGGCGACCATGAGCCGGGCGAATATGCCAGGATCGTCGACCGGGCGAAGGAGTACTTCAAGCGCGGGGACCTGTTCGAGACCGTGCCGGGCCAGACCTTCTACGAGCCCTGCGCCAACCCGCCGTCGGCCGTCTCGCGCCGGCTGCAGCAGATCAACCCGTCGCCCTATTCCTTCTTCTTCAATCTCGGCAACCGGGAATATCTCGTTGGCGCATCACCGGAAATGTATGTCCGCGTGACCGGCGGCCGGCGTGTCGAGACCTGCCCGATCTCCGGCACCATCCGGCGCGGCAAGAACGCCATCGAGGACGAGGCGCAGATCCGCAAGCTCCTGAACTCGGCCAAGGACGAGGCCGAGCTGACGATGTGCTCGGACGTCGACCGCAACGACAAGAGCCGCGTCTGCGTGCCGGGCTCGGTCAAGGTGATCGGCCGCCGCCAGATCGAGATGTACTCCCGCCTCATCCACACCGTGGACCACATCGAGGGCATCCTGCGCGAGGATATGGACGCGCTCGACGCCTTCCTGTCGCATGCCTGGGCGGTCACGGTGACCGGCGCGCCGAAGCGATGGGCGATGGAGTTCATCGAGGCCAACGAGAAGAGCCCGCGCGCCTGGTATGGCGGGGCCATCGGCGCGGTGCTGTTCAACGGCGACATGAACACCGGCCTGACGCTGCGCACCGTGCGCATCAAGGATGGTGTCGCCCAGATCCGCGCCGGCGCGACACTGCTCTATGACAGCGTGCCGGAAGAGGAAGAGGCTGAGACCGAACTGAAGGCTGAGGCGATGCGCGCGGCCGTGCGCGAGGCCGGGCTTGCCGTCAAGGCGGCTGAGACGGTGAAGGCTGCAAAGCCCGGCAAGGGGCTGAAGATCCTGCTCGTCGACCACGAGGACAGCTTCGTCCACACGCTGGCCAACTACTTCCGCCAGACCGGGGCCGATGTCGTCACCTACCGCACACCGGTGGCCGACCACGTTTTCCACGACGTCAATCCGGATCTGGTCGTGCTGTCGCCGGGACCGGGCAGCCCGAAGGACTTCGATTGCGCGGCCACCATCGGCAGGGCGCGGGCACGGGCGCTGCCGATTTTCGGTGTCTGCCTCGGGCTGCAGGCGCTGGCCGAGGGGCTGGGCGGGGAACTGGGCCAGCTCGACGTGCCGATGCACGGCAAGCCGTCGCCGATCTCGATCCTCGGCAACTCGCTGCTGTTCGAGGGGCTGACGTCGCCGGTCATCGTCGGCCGCTACCACTCGCTCTATGCGAGGAAGGACAAGCTGCCGAAGGAGTTCCGCATCACGGCGGAAACCGAGGATGGCGTCATCATGGCGATCGAGCACGAGCTGGAACCGATTGCTGCCGTGCAGTTCCATCCCGAGAGCATCATGTCACTCGATCAGGATGGCGGCCACAAGATCATCGAGAACGTGGTCACGCGGCTGGTGAAGGCGCGGAGTACCTGATGCCTGATGTCAAGTCAGGTATGCCTCCCTTCCGTTATGGCCGGGCTTGTCCTGACCATCTGCAAGTCATTGACTTGTATAGATCCTCGGCACAAGGCCGAGGATGACGGTGGAGCGCTGAGGGCTGTTGAACCGAAACGTCAGCCCGGCGTGCCAGCAGCGGGGGCTGCCTGACAGATCAGCGGTCCCGCCGGCTGGAGCGGTGCCCCGGTCAACTCCGCCAGCCGGTCAGCCGGGCGGCCGGTGATGCGGGCCCAGAGCCAGCCGCCGTCGCCCTCACCCATGCGCCGGTGGCTCAGGTCGCGCTCGGCCGGGATGCCGCTCGCTGCGCCGTCGCGCAGATCCGCCAGGGCAAATTGGAACACATAGTCCGGGGTCATGCCCATGCGCAGGTCCGAGACGACAAGACGCCCGTCGCGCTCTTCGGCTTTCAGGAAGCCACGGCTGAACCAGGCGAGCTTGGCATAGGCATCGCTGCCTGCAACGCAGGCGGCAAGGTCCGGACGGCGGGGATGGGTGTAGACTGGCACCGGATCTGGCCCGTCGACCAGCGACAGGTAGACATTGTGATAGGCCTCATCCTCCAGGGCGATGACCTTCCACATCACCGTATTGAAGGGACCGGCAATCGCAAGCACCTGCTCGGGTACGATCCCGCGAGCGGCAAAGACCTCACGTGCCCGCGCCTCCATCTGTGACTGGATGACGACACCCCAGCCGAGATAGGCCGTGCTGAGCACCAGGGCCACCGCGACACCCCGGCCAAGCGCCCGGCTCCAGCCGGAGCGGACCAGCGCCCAGACGGTCACAGCCAGGAGCGGCAGCGTATAGAGCGGATCCGCGATGAACACCGAGCCGACGCCGACCGGATCGGGGAAGACCGGCCAGAACAGACGCGTGCCGTAGATCGTCATGGCGTCCAGCAAGGCATGTGTCGACAGGCACAGGAATACCGTCAGCATGGCCAGGAGCCGTGCCTCGCGCAGGCCCTTGAACAGCCGCACCAACCCCTCGCCCAGCAACGGAGCGGCCAGGGCATGCACAAACAGCGAATGGGTCCAGCCGCGGTGATAGACGAAGCTGTCCACCGGATCGGCAAAGGGGATGAGGACATCGAGGTCCGGCAAGGTGCCAAGCACACCGCCAATCAACGCCGCCTTGCGCGCGCCAACCTTCGGACCGATGACAAGGGCGGACACGGCGGCGCCGAGAACAAACTGCGAGAGGGAATCCATAAACCAGCCATTTTGGCCCAAGATGCGGGCTGAGTTGAGAAACGCCTTCTGATCTGGCATCTGGCTTACGGCTATACAACCCTTCGGGATCATCGCCGGTCCGGATATCTTAACTCAGCCCCTTCCCTCCCGGACATCCAGTCAGCTGACACCGGCCTTCTTCAGCACCTTTCTGAACCGGGCGGCTACCTTGGCAAAGCCGTCGTCGGTGCCGTGGATCTCGTCGATCCAGTCGGCGACGTCCGACATGGCCCCACGACAGTCGACCAGCCAGATGTTGGTCTGTTTCGGATCGCCGGCGACATCACTGAGCATGTCGTAGAGCGCATCGACCAGGAACTTGATGATGTTCCGGCGCAAGTCGCGGTCCTTGATCTTGCGCGCATCGAGTGGTTCGCCAAGCCACTCGTTCTTCTTGGCGTGTTTCGGCTTGCGCGGATCGTCGGGACTGTCCGGATACGGAAACGCGTAATCATAGCCGTGTATGAAAATCGGAACCTTGGCGAACTCCTTGTACTGGCGGATGTTGCCAATGACATGCCGATAGGCCTCGTCGAGATAGGCGATCTTCTGGGCCAGCACCGCCATGTTGATGTGCCCGGCGACGTCCGTGACATTGCCGTTGAAGTTCTTCAGCATGTCATGCAGCACGGCCACGCCGGTTTCCGGATCCTCACCGATGATGTCATTTCCAGCGGCGGAGAAGAGGAACCCCTTGACGTGCTTTCGCTGCGTCCACAAGGCCGCCAGATACTCGGTCCCGTTGTCCCCGGTAGGGCCATAGACCATGTTCTGCGCCGTGTCGCCCGCAGCTCCAACGGAATAAATGAGATAGTCCTTGCCGAGCTGGTCGATGACGTCCTTCACCAGCAAGGGAAACTGATGCCAGCTGTCCCCCTCCTCGACCAGAACGGGCAGCTTTTCGCCAGCGTTCAGCCGGTTGCGGAAGGTCACCTGACGGCGCCAGCGCGAGACGCTGTTGCCGATCTGCAGCGCATTCTCGAGTTCTTCGAGATCCGGCGTCATGACGACTTTCTTCGGGTCAGGCCGCAGTTCGAAGTCAAAGCCGCCGCGTCCCTTGCGCACGACCGACACAGCAAGAATCTGTTCGTCGGTCGTTGCAGGGTCGGTCAGGAGAGCGAGATAGTCCGGATAGCTGATTTTCTTTGCCATGCGTTCCTCCCGAGGAGCACGTACCGGCGTCTGCCGGACTGCCGGTGGCGCCTCGGCAAGGACTAGCCTGCCGCTGCGGAACATCCTAAACTCTGAATTGCAGGGCGCGCAATACGCATCATATGACCTGCGAAGGAGCGATCATGGGTATTTCGCTGGAACACCTAGGCGACAGCCTCATGGAAGCGGCCGCCAAACGCGTCCGTGACCGCCTGCCGGCCCTCGCAAAATCGAAGACCTTCGCCCGGCGCGGTCTGGTTTCTCCGACCGAAACCAAAGCCCGCATCACCCGCTATGTCGAGGCCACCAGCCGCGCCATCCTGCCGGAACGTGCGGCGGCCCGGGCTGATATCACAACGGGCCAGGAAGCCCTGATCGGCACCAACGATCTCTTGTCCATCGAGTTCCTTGAGGCCGGGCTGCTGGCGGCGCGCGCCGTGGGGCGGATCGAGATCATGGGAACCGGCCTTTTCGGCACGGGCTTCCTCGTCGGAGATCGCCTGCTCCTCACCAATCACCATGTCCTTCCGGCCCCAGCGCTCGCCGGAGCAACGGTGGTCACCTTTGGTCACGAGGAGCAAAAGTTCGGAACGCCCAGCGTTCCGGCAGACTTTGCTCTTGAACCGGCCCGGTTCTGGCTGACGGATTCCGAGCATGATTTCACCCTGGTCGCCCTGTCGGCGCAAAGCGATCTGGGCGTGTCCCTCGACAGCTTCGGCTGGCACCCGCTGCATGAGGAAGGCAAGATCCTCGAGGGCCATCCGGTTGCCATCGTGCAGCACCCGCAAGGCCGGCCGAAAACAATTGCCCTGCACAACAGCTATTTCCTCATCGTCGACAATGCCTCACCTGACGACCAGTTCTGCTGGTACTCCGGCGATACGGAGCGCGGCAGTTCCGGTTCGCCCGTGTTCAATCGCGACTGGCAGGTGGTGGCGCTGCATCACAAGGCGGTGCCACGCACCAACTCGCGCAACGAGATCCTCGACAAGTTCGGCAAGACCATGAGCGAGGCGCGCTACAAGGCCAATCCGGATCTGGTCGACTATGTCGCCAACGAGGGCGTGCGTGCTTCGCGGCTCAGACGAACCATCGCGTCCGCTTCCCTGGGCGATCCGGCTCAAGCCGCGCTGCGCGATGGCCTCATCGCCTTGTGGGACAGCCCCAAGGGCCGTTCCCTGCGCGCGCGTTTCCCAGCCCCGTGAAAAACTCCCCCTGACTACCGTGGCCGCGCCTTCAAGGTCGCCAGCATCAGGCTGGTCTCCGTCGCGGCGACACCTTCGATCATGCGAATGCGATTGAGCGCTGCATCGAAACTGGCAAGATCGGGAGTGGCAAGATCAATGACCAGGTCCCAGCGACCGTTCGTTGAATGGATTGCACGGGCTTCCGGCATTCCGGTAATGCGCCGGATGACGCCGTCAGAGCGCTTGCCTTCGATGGCCAGCAGCATCACTGCCCGGATCGGCAGGTCCTGCGCTTCGTTGCGCAGAACAGCGGTAAAACCCTGGATCTCTCCAGTGGCGATCAGCCGGTCAAGCCGGCTGCGAATGGTCGCGCGGGACAGATCCAGATCGAGCGCCAGATCCGAAATCGACCGACGACCATCCTGGCGCAGGGCCGCGATCAGTGCCCGATCGGTCTCATCCAGCATGATTTTTCCATTTTGCTCGAACGCACTTTTCAATCTGCGCAAAGATACGCGCATTTTGGGCGCTTATCCAAGTTCTTTCCGCCGCTTTTGTCAGTCATTCTATTTAGAAATGTCAGCTGCTGCGGATGGAGGATCCCTTGCGCTCAATCGCCCTGCTGGGTGCGCCGATCGAGGAAGGCGCCGGACGACGGGGCTGCGTGATGGGCCCTGCCGCCTATCGCACGGCCGGTCTTGTCGAGGAGTTGGAGGCGCTTGGCCTCATGGTCACCGATCTTGGCGATGCCGCACCGGATGCCGCGCTTGATGTTCCTGGTGACGATCCGAAGCTGAAGCACCTGCGCAAGGTCGCCGGCTGGACGCGCAGCCTTGCCCGCCACGCTGAAGAGCTGGCCATGGGGCCACAGCTGCCGATCTACATGGGCGGTGATCATGCGCTGGCGCTCGGCACGCTGGCCGGCCACGCCGCCGCAGCCGCAAGGCTCGGGCGCCCGCTGTTCGTGCTGTGGCTAGACGCGCACTCCGACTTCAACACGTTCGAAAGCACCGTCAGCGGCAATCTGCATGGCACTCCGCTCGCCTTTGCCTGCGGACTGCCGGGCTTTGACGTCCTGATGGGCGAACCGCTCAAGCACACGGTGGATCCGGCCAATCTTTGCCTTCTCGGCCTCAGGTCGGTCGATCCACCGGAACGGCGCATGATCAAGGATCTCGGTGTGACAGCGCATGACATGCGGGCCATTGACGAGACCGGTATCGCCCGGCTGCTCGGGCCGTTCCTGGACCGCTGCGCCGCCGCAAACGGCCTTTTGCATGTCAGCCTCGACGTCGATTTCATCGATCCGGATATCGCGCCGGCCGTGGGCACGACAGTGCCCGGCGGCGTCACGTTCCGCGAGGCGCATCTGGTGATGGAGATGCTGCATGACAGCGGCCTCGTCACCTCGCTCGATCTCGTCGAACTCAACCCCTTCCTGGACGACCGGGGCCGCACCGCGCGGCTGATGGTCGATCTGACAGCCAGCCTGTTCGGCCGGCGCATCATGGACCGTCCGACCCGGAGTTTCTGATCATGGCCTATGCCCCGTCAAAACTTGCTCTCGTGCCCTTCGTCAGCGTTGAAAACATGCTGCGACTGGTCAACACCATCGGCATTGAAACCTTCCTGACCGAGCTTGCCGGCTTCATCGAGGAAGACTTCCGCCGCTGGCCTCTGTTCGACAAGACGCCGCGCGTGGCGTCCCACTCGCGCGAAGGCGTCATTGAGCTGATGCCGACATCGGATGACGTCTCCTACGGCTTCAAATACGTGAACGGCCATCCTAAAAACACGCAGACCGGCCGCCAGACGGTGACCGCCTTCGGCGTAATGGCGGAAGTCCAGACCGGTTATCCGGTGCTGATCACCGAGATGACCCTGCTGACTGCGCTACGAACGGCGGCAATGTCGGCGGTCGCCGCCAAATACCTGGCACCGAAGACGGCCCGGTCCATGGCCCTGATCGGCAATGGCGCGCAATCCGAATTCCAGGCGCTCGCCTTCAAGACCCTGCTCGGCGTCGACCGGCTGCGGCTCTATGACATCGATCGTGCGGCCAGCCTGCGCTGCGCCCGCAATCTCTCCGGCTTCGGGCTGGATGTTACCGTCTGCACCGCCCCGGAAGCCGCCGTCGAGGGCGTCGACATCATCACCACGGCGACGGCCGACAAGCAGCTTGCCACGATCCTCACCGACAACATGGTCGCCTCGGGACAGCACATCAACGCCGTCGGCGGCGACTGCCCCGGCAAGACCGAGTTGCACCGGGATATCCTGCTGCGGTCCGATATTTTTGTCGAATACACACCACAGACCCGGATCGAGGGCGAGATCCAGCAGTTGCGCCCAACCCACCCGGTGACAGAGCTGTGGCAGGTCATGACCGGCGCCGCCGAGGGCAGGACGTCCGAGCGGCAGATCACGCTGTTCGATTCCGTCGGTTTCGCAGTCGAGGATTTTTCGGCGCTGCGCTATCTGAAATCGCTGATCGGCCGGGTGCAGGCCTATGAAATGCTGGACCTTCTGGCGGATCCCGATGATCCGCGCGACCTGTTCGGCATGGTGCTGAGGGCGCGCGCCGAACTGACTGATCTGGCGTCCTGAAGCAGGTCAGCCGAGGTTGGGCGCGTTGCCGGGAACGAAGACATAGTCCCAGATGCCGGTGCGCTCCGCTTCGCGATAGCCGAGGCTTTGAAGAACCAGGCTGACCTCGGCGTGATTGGCTTCGAAGATTTCGATGAAGATCACGGGGCGGTGGCGTGCAAGAAACATCCGTGCGCCTTGCAGGACAGCAGCCTCGAAGCCTTCGACGTCAATCTTCACCAGATCCACGTGATCGAGAGCCAGATCCTCTGCAAGCGTATCCAGGCGAGCCAGTCGGAGATCACCATCCGGGTCCGCAGCCATGACCGCAGCCCCGCTGTTGCGGGCGGTGAAATGCGCCACCCGCGCGCGGCCATCCTCGGCGCCAAGAGCGATCTGATGTGCCTCGATCCGGTCGCCGAAGCCGTTTGCAGCGATGTTTCGGCGCAAAAGGGCATGGTTTGCCGGCGCCGGTTCGAAACAGACAAGACGCCGCGCCTTGCGGTGAAACGCCCAGTAGAGCGCGTGGTTGCCGATGTTCGCTCCAATGTCGAGGATGACGGCAGCCTCGGGCAGGTAGCGATCAGCAACTGCCAGTTCCGTGCGGGCGGTGAAGTTCCGTGCCCGGAAAATGTCCCGTTGCAACGCATCATCGGCGAGGTCCGGCAAATGCATCAGCACCCCGCCGGCAAGTTCGACTGGCTGATCCGCCTGGCGGATCTGCGCCTTGAGAAACTCGATGTCCTCGCGCAGTTCGCGCACCACGCGGGTGCGCTTCACCAGACTGTTCACAGCCTTCAGTACGAGTTTCATGCGCCCTCCCCGATCCGGCTCACGCCACCGGAGGACTGAGCTGCCAGTCCTTACGTTACGGTCTTCATTTGCAACGTCAATGCCTCGAGGCAAACCTTTGCATTGACTCAGTCATGTCGGTTCCGCAGTCAGCCGAGATCAGCCGGATCAACGCGCTCCAGCCTGCGATGCCGCAATTTCTTCGAGACATGGGCGATCGCCTGGATCGCAGGAATGAGCTCTAGCCCAAGATCGGTCAAAGCATATTCAACCGAAGGCGGCGACGTCGGCATAACCTTACGCTGAACCACGCCTTGCTCCTCCAGCTGGCGCAGGCGCTCGGTCAGGACCTTGGCCGAGATCGGGGGAATGTCCACGCGCAACTCGCTGAACCGGCGCGGCCCGCCGGACAGATACCAGATGATGTTCGGTGTCCATGCCCCGCCAAGCAGGGACATGCAGTCACTCAAGGGGCAGTTGCCCGGTGGATGCGGCGTCCGGTTCTTACGCAGCTTCAAAGCCATCGTGATGCTCCTGTGACAGGTGGCGAGCCTTGGAGTTACCGGTTGGTAATCCCATTCTCGTCGTAACCTATCGTACCCTGGTTTACAAAAGTAACCATCACCTCCTACATGGGCAGCGCGGACAGCGTTTCGTCCGCATCCGAACCCCACGGAGTATGAGATGAAGCTTTACTTCTCCCCCGGCGCCTGCTCGCTTGCCACGCATATCGTCCTTCGCGAACTCGATCTCGGCTTTGACAGCGAACGCGTCGACACCAAGACCAAGGTGACCGGGTCGGGTGCCAATTTCTATGACATCAACCCGGACGGCTATGTGCCGGCGCTGCAGCTGGACAATGGCGAAATCATCACAGAAGGGGTCGCCATCCTGCAGTATCTGGCCGACCAGCACCCGCAGTCGAAACTTGCTCCGGCACCGGGTTCCTGGGAACGCACCCAGCTGCACCGCCAGCTCAATTTTATCTCAGCCGAACTGCACAAGTCCTTCTCACCGCTGTTCCGTGGCGCCGAGGGCGATGCACGCACGGCTGCCATCGACACGCTTGGCGTCAAGTTCAAGCATTTCGACCGACTGTTTGCCGATGGCCGCCCTTATGTGATGGGCGACACCTTTACGGTGGCCGATGCCTACCTCTTCACCGTGCTGAGCTGGACACGCGTCGTCCAGGTCGACCTGTCACCGTGGCCGGTTCTCGTTGCCTATCTGGAGCGCGTTGGCGCACGCAAGCCGGTGCAGGACGCACTGGTCGCAGAAGGCCTCGTCGCCGCCTGATACCTCTGAGGTGCCGGCCCGCCCGGTCCGGTGCCTCCCCCTCCTCTGTAACAACAGGCTGCTCAGATGGATACGACGCTGGAAGACCTGAAAGCGGTCATCCTTTCCTATTTCGACGCGCTCAATCGCAGCGATGCGGAGCTGCTGGGCTCGGTCTTTCACGACAAGGCGCTCTATGCATCGACGACAGGCGGCGACGTCCGTTTCTGGTCGATGGACCACTACCTGCCCATCGTGGCGGCAAGGCCAGCCCCCGCCAGTCGCGGCGAAGCGAACAACGGCCGCATCGTCTCGATCACGATTGCAGGTCCCGATGCCGCGACAGCCATCGTTCAGATGACATTGCTTGGCCGCGACTACACCGACATCCTGTCCTTCGTGCGCCAGGACCGGCGCTGGCGGATCGCCGCCAAGGTTTTCGATTCCACCAAGAAGCCCTGAACGGCTTCACGGCAAAAAGGCACATGGCATGCCCTATGTGAACATCAAGGTGACCCGCGAGGGCGTCACCGCCGCCCAGAAGGCGCAGCTGATCGAAGGCGTTACCACGCTGCTGTCCGATGTGCTTGGCAAGAACCCCAAAACCACCTTCGTGGTGATTGACGAAGTCGACCTCGACAACTGGGGCATCGGCGGGCTGCCCGTGACCGAGTTCCGGCAGCGGCAGGCAAAGACCTGACCACGCGACTGGCACCGTCCTGTCACTGGACATGAAAAGGCCGGGCATTCTTCCGAATGCCCGGCCTTTTATCTGATTGCATCTGCGGTGGGACGGACAGGCCCGCCCGTCCGGATTACTCCGGCAGCACGCGGACCGCGCCCTTGTCGGCCGACGAGGCGAAGGCCGCATAGGCCTTCAGCGCCGTGGTCACGTTGCGCTTGCGGAACTCGGCCGGCTTCCAGCCCAGCTTGTCCTGCTCGGCGCGGCGTGTGGCGAGTTCAGCTTCCGGGACCAGCAGGTTGATGGTGCGGTTCGGAATGTCGATCTCGATGGTGTCGCCCTGACGGACCAGACCAATGGCACCGCCCTGAGCGGCCTCCGGTGATGCGTGGCCGATCGAGAGGCCCGAGGTGCCACCCGAGAAGCGGCCGTCGGTGATGAGCGCACAGGCCTTGCCGAGGCCCTTCGACTTCAGGTAGCTGGTCGGATACAGCATTTCCTGCATGCCGGGGCCGCCCTTCGGGCCTTCGTAGCGGATCACCACCACGTCACCTGCCTTGACCTCATTGCCAAGGATGCCCTTGACGGCAGCGTCCTGGCTTTCGAACACCACGGCCGGACCGGTGAACTTGAGAATTGATTCATCGACGCCCGCCGTCTTCACGATGCAGCCATCCAGCGCGATGTTGCCATAGAGCACGGCAAGACCACCATCCTTGGAGAACGGGTGTTCGACCGAGCGGATGACGCCGCCTTCGCGGTCGGTGTCCAGCTCGTCCCAGCGCGAGGACTGGCTGAAGGCAACCTGGGTCGGCACGCCGCCCGGCGCTGCCCTGAAGAACTCGCGCACGCTCTCCGAGTTGGTCCGGGTGATGTCCCAGCGGTCGATGGCGTGTCCCAGCGTCTCGGCATGAACCGTCGGGCAGTCCCGGTTGATCAGGCCGCCGCGGTCCAGCTCACCCAGGATGCGCATGATGCCGCCGGCGCGGTGGACGTCTTCCATGTGCACGTCCTGCTTGGCCGGCGCGACCTTCGACAGGCACGGCACCTTGCGCGACAGACGGTCGATATCGTCCATGGTGAAGTCGACACCGCCCTCATGTGCGGCTGCCAGGATGTGCAGCACCGTGTTGGTGGAGCCACCCATGGCAATGTCGAGCGCCATGGCATTCTCGAACGCAGCCTTCGAGGCAATCGTGCGCGGCAGGACGTTTGCGTCATCCTGCTCGTAGTAGCGGCGCGCCAGATCCACGATCAGATGGCCGGCCTCGATGAACAGGCGCTTGCGGTCGGCGTGGGTTGCCAGCGTCGAGCCATTGCCCGGCAGGGACAGGCCCAGCGCCTCGGTGAGGCAGTTCATCGAGTTGGCCGTGAACATGCCCGAGCAGGAGCCACAGGTCGGGCAGGCCGAGCGCTCGATGACCTTGACGTCCTCGTCGGAAATCTTGTCGTCTGCGGCAGCGACCATGGCATCGACCAGATCCAGCGCGACAGTCTTGCCGTGCAGGACCACTTTGCCTGCTTCCATCGGGCCACCGGAGACGAAGACCGCCGGGATGTTGAGCCGCATGGCGGCCGAGAGCATGCCCGGGGTGATCTTGTCGCAGTTGGAAATGCAGACCATGGCGTCGGCGCAATGGGCGTTGACCATATACTCGACGCTGTCGGAGATGATCTCGCGCGACGGCAGCGAGTAGAGCATGCCGTCGTGGCCCATGGCGATGCCGTCATCGACCGCGATGGTGTTGAACTCCTTGGCAACGCCGCCCGCCTTTTCGATCTCGCGCGCGACGAGCTGGCCGAGATCCTTCAGGTGCACATGCCCGGGGACGAACTGGGTGAAGGAGTTGACCACGGCAATGATCGGCTTGCCGAAATCCTCGTCCTTCATGCCGGTGGCGCGCCAAAGGCCGCGCGCACCCGCCATGTTGCGGCCGTGGGTGGTGGTTCTGGAACGATAGGGGGGCATCTGGAACTCCCTCGAATTTTGTTGTTGCGGGAGCGTCTTCCCGCAGCCGGCGTTGCAGCACGGCTTGATAATTAGGGTGTGCCAGCTTTTGCCAAAGTGGGAAAGGGCAGAAAGGCGGAAAAGAGTACGCTGCGGTACGGTTTTGCGGCCTTCCGCCATGAACGACGCAAAGGCCCCGCAGCCTGGGGCAGCTGCGGGGCCGGTCTGCCTGCCCGCAGAGAGGACCGGGCAGGCGGAAACTGCGATGAAAGGTCAGGCCGCCTTTTCGGCACCCAGTACCGGGTAGTCCGTGTAGCCCTCAGCGCCGCCACCATAGAAGGTGGTGCGGTCCGGCTCATTGAGCGGGGCGTTCTGCTTCAGACGTTCGACCAGATCCGGATTGGAAATGAACGGACGGCCGAACGCGATCATGTCGGCGCGGCCACTCTCGACCGCGGCAATGGCGCTGTCGCGGTCGTAGCCATTGTTGGCGATATAGACACCGCTGAAGCGCGCGCGCAGGGCGTTGATGTCATGGCCCGGTGCCAGCTCGCGCGGCCCACCGGTCTGGCCCTCGACCATGTGCAGATAGGCAAGGCCGTAGCCGTTGAGAATGTCGATGGCGGCACCAAAGGTCTCCATCGGATTCGCGTCGGAAATGTCGTTGGCGTTGGAGAACGGGCTGAGGCGGATGCCGACCCGGTCCGCGCCGATGGCACCGACGACCGCGTCCATCACTTCGCGCAGGAAGCGGGTGCGGTTTTCCAGGCTGCCGCCGTAAGCATCCGTGCGGGTGTTGGAACCGGTGCGCAGGAACTGGTCGACGAGATAGCCATTGGCCGCGTGCACCTCGACACCGTCAAAGCCGGCGGCAATGGCGTTCTTCGCGGCCTTTGCGTAGTCCGCGACAATGCCGGCGATTTCCGAGGTCTCCAGCGCACGTGGCATCGGGGTGTCGACAAAGGCGGTGCCGTCAAAGGTCTTGGACTTGGCGGCAATGGCAGAGGGGGCGACAGGGGCGACGCCGCCCGGCTGCAGCACGTTGTGCGAGATGCGGCCCACATGCCAGAGCTGGATCACGATCTTGCCGCCCTTGGCGTGAACCGCTTCGGTCACCTTCTTCCAGCCTTCGACCTGCGCATCGGAATAGATGCCGGGCGTCCAGGCATAGCCCTTGCCCTGCGGCGAAATCTGCGAAGCTTCGGTGATGAGCAGGCCGGCGCTGGCGCGCTGCGCGTAATATTCAACATTGAGCGCATGCGGGATATCGCCATCCGGCAGGGCCCGGTTGCGGGTCAGCGGCGCCATGGCGATGCGGTTCGCCATATCGATGGCACCGGCCTTGAGCGGGGAATACAGCTTGCTGTCAGACATCGGCACTTCCTTCTTGCGTGTTCGATTTCGTTACTGTTCTGGACTGTTCAGTCCAATATTATCCACACGCCTGCCCGACTTAAGGGGCTTGCAGGGCGTTGGAACGGGTCAGCCGGAGGGCGGGCGGGCAGCGGCGTCCAGCGGGCTCTGCAGCAGTGCGGCCAGTCCCTGGCCGAGCGCTGCGTCGATATGGTCGGCGGGCAGACCGGACTTGCGCAAGGTCAGCGTTCCGATGGCCAGCGCCGTCAGCGCCCGTGCCCTGTCGAGCGCCAATGCAGGTGCGTCGGGTGACAAGGTCTCGGCGATCAACTGCTCGATGGCTTCGAGGTGGCGGCGGCCAAGATCAGCGACATCTTCGTTCTGCGGTGCCAGTTCCGTGATGCAGTTGACGAGAAGACAGCCATGATTGCCGCTCACCGGGTTGGCCAGAGCCGCCAGCATGGCCGGCACGGCTTCTCCCCCCGGCGCTGCCGCAATGGCGCGCAGCGCCGTCAGCGCGCGGCCGGAGTAGGTTCTGAGGGCCGCCAGCAACACATCATGCTTGGAGCCAAAGGCGGCGTAGAGCGATGAGCGGCTGATGCCCATGGCCCCAGTGAGATCGTCAAGCGAGGTTGCTTCAAAGCCCTGACGCCGAAACAGTTCGAGTGCCGCCATGAGCACCTGATCCTCGTCATAGGCGCGCGGGCGACCCGGCCCTGAATGGGCGGCGCTGGAGCGGGACTGATCGGCACGTGGGGACATGGGGCCATCGGCTTGTTGTTCGTCTGCCCTTGAATATGGACTGTTCAGTCCGTAATTCAAGAGGGACGTTTCAACACTCTGCCACCCACGCTTTCCAGGAGGCACCATGCTGCCCTACAGCATTCTCGACCTTTCGCCGATCCCCGCCGGCGGCAGCGCTGCCGATGCCCTTGCCAACACGCTGGACCTTGCCCGGCACGCCGAGGCGCTCGGCTTTAACCGGTACTGGCTGGCCGAGCATCACAACATGCCCGGCATCGCCAGTGCGGCGACAGCCGTGGTGATCGGGCATGTCGCCGGCGGCACGCAGCGCATTCGGGTGGGGGCCGGCGGCATCATGCTGCCGAACCACGCCCCGCTCGTTATCGCGGAGCAATTCGGCACCCTCGCCACCCTCTATCCAGATCGCATTGACCTGGGTCTGGGCCGTGCGCCCGGGACCGACATGGTCACCGCCCGGGCGCTGCGCCGCAGCCTGGAGAGCAGCGACGATTTTCCGGCCGATGTGGTTGAACTGATGGGCTACCTCGGCAAGCCGCAACCCGATCAACGGGTCAGCGCCGTGCCGGGGCAGAACACGCATGTGCCGGTGTGGATCCTGGGCTCCAGCCTTTACGGCGCACAGCTTGCAGCCCACCTTGGCCTGCCCTACGCCTTTGCCTCGCATTTCGCCCCGCAGGCGCTCGGTGAAGCGGTCGCGATCTATCGCTCCCGGTTCCAGCCCTCCGTCTATCTGGACAAGCCCTGGTTCATGATGGCCATCAACGTGCAGGCGGGTGCAGATGACGCAGAAGGCGCCTACCTGCGCTCGTCCCAGCAGCAAGCCTTCGCCAACCTCAGAACCGGGCGCCCTGGCCCCCTGCCCGCTCCCGTGGAGGACATCACCTCCATTATCGAACCGCCGGTTCTGGCCATGGTCGACATGGCCCTGTCCGTCTCGGCGGTCGGGGGACCTGATCGGGTGCAGCGCCAGCTCGGCGAGCTGATCGCGCGCTACCGGCCGGATGAGGTGATGCTGACGGGCATGATCCACGACCATACGGCGCGCAAGGCCTCGTTCACCCGGGCAGTCGAGGCGCTGCAGGCGTTGCAGCCGGGGAAGACGAGAACAGCTGCCCTTGCCCGCGGCCATTAACCCGTCGGGCACCGGGCAGCGATAGAGTGCAACCGGACCCTGTCAGGAGACCCCGCATGCGCATGTCCGCTGCCGTCCTCACCCTCTTGCTTGCCACCGGAACGGGACTTCTGGTTTGCGAGACTGGCCTGTCCAGCGCCGCAGCAGGCTCGGCTTCCGGCCCGAAGGACTGCGCCGCAGAGGCAAAGGCTTTCGCTGATCGCTTTGTTGGCGACAAGGACGCAATGACCAAGCTTGTCGAGGGCGGCATCATAGGTGCGGTTTCCGGTGGCGCGTGGCTTGGTTCGGAAAATGGTGCCGACAGGGGCGCAAGAACGGGCGCGGCCAAGGCCTATGCCGGCAGCATGGCACAGGATCCGCGCGTCTGGCAGGGGCTCTATGACACTGCCTACCAGACCTGTACTGCGGGCAAGGCAGCTTCCGGTGCAGGCTCATCGGTCACGACCAACGGATCCCAGATCGGAACCGGGGCTGCCTCGCAGGGCTGCCGGTCGCGCGCGGGTGTTGTGGGTTCATCTGGTGGCGGCACGCTCTCCGCCGGGTCCGGGGCAACCGGTTGCCGCTGACCTGTCGGGACCATCAATAAGTCCGGGTTCCCCTCACCCCTTGGCGCGGGTTGCCTCGAAAACCTCAGAGAGGCGCGGCGCGGCGGTTTCCAGCGCCTCGCGCAGGCGGTCGAGATCGGCCTGCATCCTGCGAGCGTCCTCGTGGGTCAAACCGGTCGCCGCACCGAGGCAGAGCGGGATGCCTGCCGCCATCGCCTTCAGTCCGCTTCCCTTGTCGCTGAGACGCACCCGCACCTGACGCTCGTCCTCGGTGCAGCGATGACGGCTGACCAGTTCCATCGCTTCGAGCCGCTTGACCAGTGGCGTCAGCGTGTTGGACTCCAGCCCGAGCCGGCTGCCCAGTCCGCCGATGGTCTGGCCGTCATGTTCCCAAAGCGCGACCATGACAAGATACTGCGGATAGGTCAGGCCGAGCTTGTCGAGTATGGGCTTGTAGGCCCGCGTGAAGGCATGGCCAGTCGAATAGACCGAGAAGCACAGGAAGTTTCCAAGCTTCAAGAGGTCCTCGCACGTGGCCTCGGCGGCAGGCGTCGCTGCAGACGTCTCGCGGGAACCCTTTGTGTCGCTCATGCGTTGCTCCTTTGCACCAGAGATAGATCGCACGCGAGCCATTGACAATGGATTGACAACAAGCGCCCGATCAGCAATATATCGCTTGCGATTAAATCGTACACGATAAATTTTCTTCAGATCACGTCCCGTCAGAGGAGCGTCTCATGCCCGTGAATGTTCTCTACACCACCTCCGCCCGCGCAACCGGTGGCCGCGACGGCGCAGCCGAAACGCTGGACGGCACGTTCAAGGTGAAGCTGGCCACACCGAAGGAGCTTGGCGGCGCCGGTGGCGAAGGCGCCAACCCGGAGCAGCTGTTCGCCTCCGGCTATTCGGCCTGTTTCCTTGGCGCCATGAAGTTCGTCGCCGGTCAGTCGGGCGTGAAGATGCCGGCCGACACCTCGGTTCAGGCCACCGTCGGCATCGGCCCGCGCTCGGAAGGCGGCTTTGGCCTGGAAGTGGCGCTGCAGGTCAGCCTGCCGGGCATGGACAGCGCGGCTGCCAATGATCTGGTCGCCAAGGCGCATCAGGTCTGCCCCTACTCCAACGCCACCCGCAACAACATCGACGTCAAGCTGACTGTGGCTTGAGGCCGGACCAAGCAGCCATCCCCGCTGGCTGCGGTTGACAGGGTGTGGCCGGGTGCCGTCAACTGCGCATGACTTTCGCGCGATTGACGGTGCCCGCCATGCCTTTTTCACATCGCCCAGCTTTTCAGTGCCCTTTGCCCCTCCAACCGGATGCCAGGCGCCGTGCTGGACGCAACACCGGCCTGCTGGTTGCCGGCCTGTCGGCCCTGCTCCTGTCCGCCGCCACGGCCGAGGCCGATACCCCGTGCGGCGGTGACTTCAAGGCGTTCCTCGCCGGCGTGAAGGCCGAGGCCGTGGCCGACGGCGTTCCGGCAACTGTCGCAGAACGGGCCCTGGCACAGGCACGTCTCGACAAGCAGGTCATTTCCCGCGATCGCGGCCAGGGCGTCTTTCGCCAGACCTTCCTCGAATTCTCGGCCCGCTCCGTCTCCTCGGCAAGGCTGAAACACGGGGCCAACAACATGGCCAAATACGCCAAGGTGTTCGAGCGGGCGGACAAGGAGTTTGGCGTACCGGCTGCGGTCATCACCGCCTTCTGGGGCCTGGAGACCGACTTTGGCGCGGTGCAGGGCGACTTCAACACCTTCAACGCCCTGGCAACGCTGGCGCATGACTGCCGCCGGCCGCATCTGTTCAGGCCGCAGCTCATTGCAGCCCTGCACATGATCGCCCATGGCGATCTGGATCCGGCCACGACGACCGGGGCCTGGGCCGGTGAAATCGGTCAGGTGCAGATGCTGCCCGACGACATCATCCGCCACGGCGTCGATGGCGACGGTGATGGCCATGTCAACCTCAAGACATCCTCACCGGATGCGATCCTGACCGCCGCAAAATTCATCGCCTCGCTCGGCTGGCGCAAGGGCGAGCCCTGGCTGATCGAGGTTGCCGTTCCTGCCGACCTTCCCTGGGCCGAGACCGGCCTTGGCCGGGAAAAGACGCTCGCCGACTGGTCCAGGCTCGGGGTTTCGTCGCGCGGGGCGAAGCTGCCCTCCCCCTCGCTTCCGGCCAGCCTGATCCTGCCGCAGGGCCGCAAGGGGCCGGCCTTCCTCGTCTTCCCGAATTTCTCGATCTATCTGCGCTGGAACCAGTCCTTCGTCTACACGACCAGCGCCGCCTATTTCGCCACGCGCCTCGCCGGCGCCCCCAAGCTCACGCCGGGCTCACCGGAGACGGGTCTTTCCGTGGACGAAATGAAAGCGCTGCAGACGAAGCTCGCCGCCCGGGGCCACAACGTCGGCAAGGTCGACGGTATCCTGGGTTCGGGAACACGCGCGGCCGTACAAGCCGAACAATCCCGCCTCGGCCTGCCCGCCGACGGCTGGCCGACGGCGGCGCTGCTGGGGCGGCTGTGATCTGGAAGGACCAGTTTGCGGATGCCCCTCCTCCGTCGTCATCCCGGGCGCAGCGAAGCGGAGACCCGGGACCGGTGAGCCATGGCCTTTCCAACTTTGACAAATTGAAAAACCTAGACCTCGACTCTCCGGTCCCGGCTTGAGCTGGCGCTCGTCCGGAATGACGCCTGCTCGCCAAGCGGCTTTCGGCCCCATGAACGCACGCCTAGATGCGTGGGTTCATGGGAGATTGTCACCGCTTTCGCTCAGCTGGCAGCCGGGCCGACGGTGACGACCAGAGGTGCCGCGTTTTCCAGCAGGCGCTTGGCGACGCGCTTGACGTCATCGAGGGTCACCGCCTCGATCTCGGCATTGCGCCGGTCGAAATAGTCGATGCCGAGCCCGGATGTCTTCAGGGCAACGAGTTGCCGGGCGATCTTGCTGGAGGTGTCGAAACGCAGGGCATAGGAGCCAGTGAGGAAGGCCTTGGCCTTGGCCAGTTCCTCTTCCGTCGGGCCTTCTTCTGCCATCCGGCGGAACTGCGCCAGGATGATGTCCAGCGTTTCGCCGGCCCGGTCCGCACGGGTCGCCGCCGAGGCGAACAGCAGCCCGGTGCGGGCATAGGGCACGAGAGAGGACCCCGCCCCATAGGAAAGGCCGCGTTTCTCGCGCACCTCTTCATAGAGCCACGAAGTGAAGCTGCCACCGCCCAGGATGTGATCCATGACAAAGGCCGCCTGGAAGTCCTTGTCGTCGCGTTTCAGGCCGGGCACACCGATGAGGATCGTGGTCTGCGGCACATCCATGGTCCGGGCAATGCGCTCACCGGTCTTCGCCGTCACGTCGGCCACCGGCGGCAGGCTGCCTTTCTCCGGCAGGGCGCCGAACACCGTGTCGAGCAACGGTGCCAGCGTCTTGGCGTCGATCGCCCCGACAACGCCGATCACCAGCCCTTCACGAACGAACAATTTCTCACGCTGCGCCTTCAGGTCCTCGGGCGTCAGCGCGGTCATGCTTTCAAGGGTGCCATCGCCCGGACGGGCATAGGGATGGCCGGGGAAGGCCGCTTCCATGAAGCTGCGCGAGGCAACCGCATCCGGATCCTCCTCGGCCTGCTTCAGGCTGGCGAGGATCTGCGCCCGCATACGCTCGACTGCATCTGCATCAAAGCGCGGCGCGTTGACAGCAAGGCGCAGCATCTCGAAGGCCTCGTCGCGCGTGCCAGTCAGGGTGCGCAAGCTGCCATAGGTCTGGTCACTGCCGGCGTCAAAGCTGACGCTGATCGCCAGCTCTTCCATCCGCGCCTGGTAAGCAGCCGAATCGAGATCGCCCGCCCCTTCATTGAGCGAGGCAGCCATCAGCGAGGCGGCGCCCTCCTTGCCGGCAGGATCCTGCGCCGATCCGTTATTGAAAGCGAAGTTGACGGCGATGATCGGCAGGGTCTGGTCTTCCACCAGCCAGGCCTCGACGCCGCCGGGGCTGATAACGCGCTGGATTGTGGTGGCCAGTGCCGGCCAACCACCGGCGATCAGCAGCGCGGATCCGACAAAGGCGATGCGGGCCGGCCGCTTCAGAAAATCAAGGGAATGAAACATGGGGCGGTCCTTCTCGGGATCAGGGTCAGGACTTTTGTCCGGCCGGCGTGACGACGCTGGCCGAAGGCTTCAGGAGATGATCCTGGTCCGGCGGCGTCAGATAGCCCGTAATCGGGTCGGCACTGAGATAGGCTTTTGCAACTGCCTGGATGTCGGCAGCGGTCACGGCAGAGATCTGGGCCGGCCAGGTCTGGACGTCCTCGATGCTCTGGCCACTGGTCAGGGCTGACCCAAACAGGCGGGCGAGACCCATCTGGCTGTCCTGCGCATAAATCGCCGAGGAAACGAGGCTGTGCTTGGCCCGCTTGAGTTCGTCCTCGCCGATGCCGTTTGCGGCAATGTCACGGATCGCTGCTGTAAACTCGGCCTCAAGGTCCGCAAGGGTCGCCTCGCCACGTGGTGAGCCATAGAGCATGAAACGGGTGTTATCGAGCGCGGTGTCGAGGTAATAGGCGCCAATACTGACGGCAATCTGCTTGTCGAGAAATGCCGACTGGTACAGCCGGCTCGTCGGCCCGCCGCCGAGGATCTGCGCCAGCAGTTCCAGCGCTTCCGGCTCGTTTGCCTTGCCCGTCGCCTGGCTGGGAACCAGCCAGGTCCAGGAAACCGTCGGCTGACGCACACGCTCGTCTTCCAGATGCACCGACCGGCGGCCGGCGAGCGGGGGCTCGGCCGGGCGCAGACGGGCTTCCGGTTCTGCCCGGCGCTCCACCTGGCCATAAGTCGCCTCGGCGAGCTTGCGCACCTCATCGGCATCAACGTCCCCGGCGACCACGAGAACGGCATTGTTGGGCGTGTAGAACCGGTCGTAGAAGTCGATGGCCGACTTGCTGTTCAGCGCCTCGATCTCGCTCTGCCAGCCGATCACCGGTGAACCATAGGGGTGGTTGACATAGGTCACTGCCGAGAGCGCCTCCTGCAGGCGCGAGGACGGATCGCTGTCGACCCGCATGCGTCGTTCCTCCAGCACCACATCGCGTTCCGGAGCAACGACCTCGTCGGTGAGGACGAGGTTCTGCATCCGGTCGGCTTCCAGTTCCATCATCAGGGGCAGATGTTCCTTGGCCACGCGCTGGAAATAGGCCGTGTAATCGTTGCTGGTGAAGGCATTTTCCTGGCCGCCGATGCTGGCAACCGTTGCCGAGAACTCGCCGTTGGGTCGTGTCTCGGTGCCCTTGAACATCAGGTGTTCCAGGAAATGCGCCACACCGGACTGACCGGCCGGCTCATCCGCAGCCCCGACCCTGTACCAGATCATATGGGTGACCACCGGCGCGCGGCGATCCGGGATCACCACCACCTCAAGCCCGTTGGGCAGCGTGAAGTGGCTGAGATTGGCTGCAATGCGCGCCGGCTCGGTACCTTGCGCAAGGGCGATAGGGGCCAGCGGCGACAGCAGGGTAGCCGACAGGAGGGTTGCGGCAAGGCAACGGCGAAAGGCGGCGTTCATCCGCATGGATCTCGGTCTCCCGGTCTGGCGCAGCCGAAGCAGCTGCGCGCGCTCGAAACAATGGCGTGATCCTGAATATGGGCGGGCAAGAGGCAGCGCGAAGTTAAATTTTCGTCATCCGCCGGTTTTCCGTCCCAAGTCGCTGCGCGCCTTGATGGGGAAATGGAACATCCGCATCGTTCCGTCGGGTGGATCCTTGCATGCTCCTCGGATGGGGGCCTGGTCTGCCGGGATCCGGTGTCGGATCCAACGCTTTCCCCATCTTGTCCTGACATGGAATTCGGCGTAGGCGATTTGCGGTCCAATCAAGTCAACACGCGGGAGCCGTCATGATCGAAGAGCGGATCGAGAAGCTGGAAATCGACCTCGCCCACGCCAATCACACGATTGACGAGCTGAATGCCGTTGTCATCGAGCAGGGCAAGCAGATCGACCGGCTGACGCGCAAGCTGATGGACATGACCGACCAGATCGAGGAACTGGTGGAAAGCGGCCTGCCGACCCACCGCGTCGACAAGCCGCCGCATTACTGAGCCAGACATTATGGCCCGGATTCAGGCCAGTCTCAGGTCTGTTTCAGGTCTGTTTCAGGCAGCCACGAAGCCGTTGATCATGGCGGCGATCACGCCAGCCTGGTTTGCCGTCACCTGCAGTGAGGCAAGATTGCGGTTGTAGACCGGGAAACTGCGGAAATAGTCGCGCGGATAATACTGGTCCCCGGCCTGGATCATCGGGCCAGTGACCGCCACCCCGTGCAGGCCCGGATAGGAAGCACGCTGCTGGAAAGTGCCGAGCCGGGTGAAGTTCGCCCAAATCGTGCCACCTGCCACATTGCCCGCCGGACTGGGATAGACTTGCGCCTGATAGTAGGCGCGGAGGTTGTTGACATCGATCAGACTGTGGCCGACATGCACATTCGCCCGGTCGTTCGGGATCAGGGCCAGGGCGTTCCCAAAGTTGTTACCGGTCGCCTGCGCCGTGGCAACCTGGTTGGCGGCAATGGGGAAATCCATCAGGCACAGGGGCCGATAGCGCTTGTTGACATCGCTGCCGAAAAAGGCGCTCTTCCAGCCGGAGCGCTTGAAGGCCCAGAACGTGCCGGCGAGATCACCTGCGGTGACATAGACGACGCGGGTCAGGCCGGTCACATTGCTGGCTGCATTGGCATTGACCAGTTCGTCGGTCGTGATCAACTGGGCAACGTTCTGAAGGGCCGCCAGGGTCTGCGCGAAATCGGTTCCCGAAACTCCCAGCCGCACATAGACATAGTATTTGCTCTTGTAGACCGGGTCAGCCACCGCCTCCCAACTGCTCGACAGCGCGTTGCGCGGGTTCTGCATATCGCCCAGCAGACCAGCAACCGCGAAATACAGCCGCGTGCCGGCCGTGGTTGCAACAAAGCCATGCTCGTGCAGCGGCCGCAGCCGCAGCGTGTTGTTGCTGATCGCCGAGCCATAATAGACGCTTGGCATCTGCGCCGGCGTCAAAGCGAGGTGATTGAGATAATCTCCGGCATCCGCCGCCGGCTCGAGGCGTACCGTGCCGAAACCGGCGTTGTTTGCGTTGATCATCATCAGGCTGGGGTCGTCTTGTGCCGGCATGGGCGGGTCCTCATGACTGCGGGAGGTTGCGCCTCCCGATCTGGACAGGGTCATGAGTGGAGACGCGCGTTACGCGCGGCTGTGACGCCATGAAGGCACAAAGCGGACCGCTCAGCCTGGGGCCAATTCCGGGCGCTGCGCTGCAGCCATCACCAACAGGATCACAACCGGCAGCAGCAGGGCCCAGAACCCGAGATGCATCATGCCGAAGCCGGCCATCAGCCCCCCGCTGACGAAGGCCAGGATGACCTGCGCGTGCTGGATCGCCCGCGCCCGCGCATCGGTGACCTGGTCCGGTGCCGCGGGGGTTGTCGCGAGCCAGCCGGACACCAGTCCGGCTATCAGCCGCATTGTGTTGCCAGTCATGAAAGTGGTCGGGGCATGGTAGCTTAGCAGCTCGCTCATGATCACGTTCTGCAGCGACATGGCGAGGGTCGAGATCACGACAGCAGCGATGGTCGCCATTGCAAGCGGGTGCTCCAGCGGCCCAGCCAGCAGGGCGACCAGCATGAAGCAAAGGAGGATCGCCGCCTCCAGCGTCAACAGCGGGGCAAGACGCAGGCGGCCGGCCGCCTTGAGACGAACAACCAGTTCATACCATCCAAGCGTTGCCGCGAAGAAGGTCGCAAGGACAACGAGTTTCAGCTTTGCATCATCCGGCAAGGTGAAGATTTCCGTGCACAGAACCACAAGCGTACCGGTGACAAAGGCAGTGAAGGTGTGAAACAGGCCCAGCACGCAGATGACGTCGACATAACAGGCGCAAAACGCCAGCATCATGGCCGCCGGAGGCTTCGCCGGATCAAACAGCCCAAGCTTGCCCGCCTGTTCACCACCCATGCGCCAGTCCTCCCGCCGGTCGAATTGTCTGAAAGTGGCTTGGCGACGTTAAGGAGTTGTTGACCAGCTCGGGCAAGGCTCAAGAAAAGCTTGAGGATGTGGCCCGGTGAAGTTCTTGACCCAACTCAGTACTCATGGCATAAGCGCCCCATCATCAAGAGTAGGGCTGGCGCCCTCGCCAACCTGCCCGGCCGGGCAAGGTGGTCTCCGCAGAGGGATGTGGCTGGAAACTCGTTTCCGGCAACCAAGCGGTCCGGTACTACAATGCGCCAGTCCTCCTCGGGCAACCGATGGAGGATTTTTTAATGTCGAACGAGAGTAAGGCCATGACCGTTTCTCCCCTCCTTGTCGTTTCCGGGGTGCAGCCGGCTGACCTGGGCGTTTTTCCCGCCTATGACCAGCTGACCACCTCGGAGTTTTATGTCCTGCAGCGCCTGCGCCAGTTCAAACTGCGCTCAGTCCTGCGCCGTCCCCATGCGCCGCTGACCTCAGAGATGCGCAAGACCCGGATTGAAGGGCTCATGTCCCTGTGGAACTCCGGGTGTTCGAAAGCCATCGACGAAAATCTCTACGCCGATCTCGAGCGTCGCGCCCGGCAGATCCTTCGCGGATAAGCCGCACCAGACCCTTTTCCCAGATCAAGTCCGTTCCATTGCACGCTGCAAAGCGATGCGGGGCGACAGATGTTGCCGGGGCATGCCCCGGTAACCGGTAGCGGCTGCGCACCAGTTCGCCACAGCCACGACAGAGCCAGTGAAGGGGCGCCGGCCAGCCGCGCCCCAACTGGCCGTTATTCGACTGCGGTTCCTTCCGGCGGTACCGGCACCGGCCGGCCGTCGTCATCCACGGCCACAAAAGTGAAGGTGGCTTCCGTGACCTTTTCCCGGCGGCCAAACCTGTGGCGCAACGCCCAGGCTTCCAGGTTGATTTCCATCGACGTGCGCCCGACCCGGCCGACGCGCGAATAGACGCAGAGCACATCGCCCACATGCACCGGCCGGATGAACTTCATCTTGTCGACTGCAATGGTCACCACACGGCATCCGGACCGTTGTCCGGCGGCAATGCCGCCGGCCAGATCCATCTGGGACAGCACCCAGCCGCCGAAAATATCGCCAGCGGCGTTGGTATCGGCCGGCATGGCCATTGTGCGCAGGGTCAGGTCGCCGCTCGGGGCTTCGGTTTCATCAGCGGCCACGGCCACGGCAGATCTCCATTTGAGGTGTCTTGATCGGGGGGAGGCTCAGAGCGTTGCGGCCTTTTGCAGGATTTCCGGTCTCTCCAGACAATAGTAGCCAGAGATCCGGGTGATCGTGCCAAGCCGCTTCCAGTCGTTGAGCACGCGGCTGACGTTCTCGCGCGCGGCTCCCGCCATGTTGGCGATTTCCGACTGGCTAAGCTTGTAGTGGATGAGGATACGGCCGTTGTCGAGCGGCTTGCCGAATGTCTCGGACAATTGCAGCAGCGTCTGAGCCACCCGGCCCGGCAGCGGCAGGAACGAGCGGGCCGCCAGCACGTCGTTGGAATGGCGCAGCCGTTTGCCGACGATCGACAGCATATGCCGGTAAAGTTGCGGGTTTTCATCGGCGAAGCGCTCGAAGGCTTGCTTGTCGATGAAGGCAAGGCGCGCGGCCTTCAGGGCCGAGACGGTCGCCGAGCGCGGTCGGCCATCCAGCAGCGCCAGTTCGCCGACCAGATCGCCCGGCCCCAGCACGGCCAGCAGTTGTTCGTCCCCCTCGACCGAGAGGATCGACACCTTCAGCGACCCTTCCAGAATGGCATAGCAGCCATTGCCGGGATCCCCCGCCTCGAACAGAATCGCCGCCGCATTGACCTTCATCGGCCGCGCCAGCTTGCTGAGCCCGTCTGCAAGTTCGCAGGGCAGGCCCTGCAAGGTGAAACTGTTTTCCAGAAAGCCAGCGAGATCCGCCACGGCTGATGCCCCCACAGCACGTCTGTCATCGGCCAGCGTCAGGAGTGCCGGCCCCGCACTTCTGTGACCTGTATCACGTGCACTGTCTCAAACTCGGCCTATATGTACAAGCAGGGAAGCAACAGACCTCCGGCTTCCTCCAACGTCCGTCCAAAGGACAGGTACGAAAGGCAGCCCTTCCCCGCGGGCTGCTTTTTCGTTTGCAGGGTCAGTAGAGAAAGATGTCCTTCTCGGCGAGGGTATTGAAAAACGTCTGGCTCGCCAGCACGCGCCTTTGCACCTCGCGCTGTTCCACCTGCGTCTGCCGCTCGAGCCGGCGCAGGCGGTCATCGGCTTCCCCGGGCCGGCAGACGACCACTGCCCTGTCCGGCAATCCATCGAAATGCAGCCGCAATGCTGCCTGCAACGCCGCCTCGTCCTCCAGATCCGGCAGCCGCGGTCCGCAGGGCAGCGTGTCAAGACCGTGCCGCGCCGCGAAGCGGGCAAACCGCCGCGCTTCCCAGCCATCGGCCTGAGGGTAAACCAGCAGCGGAAGGGGGGCGACAGACTGGTTCTCCAGCGCCGCCAGCAGCAGCCGCGCCACCGGGCGATGGCGTATCAGGCCGTTGCGCAGGGTGAGGAATTGCGGCGCCGCGCCCCAATAGTCCTGAAACCGCACAATCTGGGCCTCAAGTTCCGCGACAATCACTTCATCTGGCAGAAGCCCGGTCACAGACCTGCGCGCATACCAGGCTGGAGATTTGAAGGCCTCGCCGAACGTCGACAGCCAGCGCTGGCTCTGAGGCTTGAGGCCTGGCCCGCTGAGCACGGCCGTCAGCCCGACCAGGCCATGTCCGCCGACCTCGTCGGCCACCTCGCGCAAGGGCTTGTATTCGCGGGTCCACAGGTCAGATGCGACAAGACAGCCGACAGCGCTAAGTCGGCCCTTCGACAGAAGATCGCGCAATGCCCGGTCGATACCGAAGGCAAGGCCATAGTCGACCGCCGCAAGCGTGATCCGCTTCATGTCTGCCCCCACTCGCATGCCGCTGCGAGACCCCTGCCTTTCTGACTACGGCATTTCCAGGGGAAAAGGCAATGATTTCTGCAGGTTCAGGTCCAGGAGCCGCGCTACCCCTGTCAGGGTGCGTTGCCGGAAAGCCACGTCTGCGGGTTGATCGGCTCAAGCGGGACCCGCACCGGATTCGCTAGCCTGTAGACGACCAGATCTTCGAGCGGCGTTCCCAATACGCTTCGGGTCAGGGTCGCAACGGGCGTCACCTCCCCGTAAAGTGCTTCCAGCTTGACCCTTTCATCGCGGCGGGCTTCTGCGACATAGAGCCCGGTCGCTGCCAGCCGTTCCCGGTCGGGCGGGGGCATCATCACATAGCGGATGCGCTCGGTGAGCTGGTTGACCGGCAGGCCGGCGTGGCGCAACCCATAGGCCAACTGGCCGGTCAGGCCATAACCGGTGGTCGCCACATAGGCCGCGCCTTCCTGCGCCGCAATCCGCTCGACCTCGCCGGTGATTTCAGGCCAGCCGCGCAGCTGGAATGTCGGATCCTTGCGCGCGAACCGGCCGGTAAAGGCATCGACGGCGTGCAACTGCACCACGATCCCAAGCGTCAACCCGATCCCGATCGCGGCAATCGCGACCCCGCGCCAGATCCGCCCGGTCTGGCCGCTGATGAACACCGCCGCCATCACGCAGGCAACCGGGAACAGGGGCGCCGGCCAGTTGCCCTGCACCCGCGAGTGCAGCGCATGGAACAGAAGATAGGCCAGGAACGGCAGCGAGGTCAGAAGCAGCAGCCCGGCCGCCCCGTTGTCGTGCCGCAGACGCCGCGCCAGCAGCCCGGCACCGGCGACGGCCGGCACCGCGATCAGCGGATTGAGCAGGCCCACAAAAGCGCCGATGAATTCGAACATGTATTTGCTCGTCCAGCCGCCGCCGCGGCCGGCACGGCCGAACTGCTTGTAGAACGAGGCCCAGTCGTGGGCGTGGTTCCAGACAAGCGCCGGGGCGAACACGGCAATCGCCAGCGCACCGCCTGCCCAAAGCTGCCAGCAAAGGAGCCAGCGCCGGGCCGTGGGAACGGCCAGCAGCCACAGCACGATGCCAACGCCAAGGAAAAGCACCGAGTATTTCGACAGCAGGCCGCAGCCGGCGAACAGGCCCACGGCCAGCCACCAGTTGGCCCGACCGGACACATGCAGTTCCGCCAGCGCCCAAAGCGCCAGACCCCAGAACAGCACCGAGGGCGCATCCGGCGTGATCAGGATCCCGCCAATGCCGACCAGCAGCGTCGCATTGAGAAACAGCACCGAGAGGCCCGCGACCTTGCGGTCAAACAGGATGTCCGCCATCCGCCACAGCGCCAGCGATCCAACGGCCGCCGACAAGACCCCCATCAGCCGAAGGCCCAGCGCCGTGTCACCGGCCACCGCCTGGCCGAGCCAGATCCACCAGCCGACCATCGGCGGATGATCATAGTAGCCAAGGGCCGGGTAGAGTCCCCAGAGCCGGTAATAGGCCTCGTCCTCGACCAGTCCGGCATTGTCCGCGCTCCACAGACGGAACACGGTCAGAAGAACGACCACCCCCAGCACGAACCGCGGCGCCAGCCAGGCCGGCAGGTCACCGCCGCCATGACGGTGCGCGGCGGCGCCAGGGTACGGGCCGCTCATGCCTTGCGCCAGGTGAGCACCGACGAGGCGGCGTAGTTCCAGACCGCGCCCATGGCCGCACCGGCCGTGCCGGCCAGCCACCAGACCGGCTCGTTCTCGTAGATCAGATTGGCGACGCCGACATTGGCCAGCACCCCGACGCTGCACACTGCGTAGAAGGTCAAGAGGCCGCGGAGCATCGCCAGGCCGGTGAGGCGGCGATCCCGATAGGTCAGTTGGTTGTTGAGCGCGAAATTGGTCGTCATCGCGACAAAGGTCGCCAACGTCTGCGCCACGTTGAAATCAAGCCCCAGCCCGAGCATGGAGCCACGCAGCGCAAACAGATGCACCAGCACACCGCTGGCCCCCACCAGCGAGAACATCAGGAAGCGGACCGACACGAGGTCGCCGAAAAATTTAGACACCAGCAAACCCAGGTAATCGAACGTCACGAGCGTATCGAGCTTGCTCTCGCCCTCGCGCCGCTCGCGGAAAACAAAGGGAAACTCGACGATGCGCAGGCGGCCTTCGCCGCTCGCCACGATGTCGAGCAGAATCTTGAAGCCTTGCGCCGAGAGTTTCGGCGCCAGCTCGTCGACGATGGGACGGCGCAGCATGAAGAACCCGCTCATCGGGTCGCTCAGCGTCACCTTCAGCAGCTTCTGTGCCAGCGCATTGGCAAGGTTGGAGCCGGCCGCGCGGATTTTCGACAAGCCCTCGCCGATGGCACCGCCTTCGGCCTTGCGGCTTGCCACTGCCAGGTCCACGTCGCCGGCCTTCAGCGCCGCCAGCATCCGTGGCAGCAAGGTTTCGTCATGCTGCAGGTCCGCATCCATCACCGCGACAAACGGAGCGGAGGAGGACAACATGCCTTCGATGCAGGCGCCCGCCAGACCGCGTCGACCGACCCTGCGGATGACCCGCACGCGCGGATCCGTCGCTGCGATCTCACGGGCTGCGGTGGCCGTTCCATCGGGCGAGTTGTCGTCGACAAAAACCACCTCGAAGGCAATCCCCGCAAGAGCCTTCTTCAGCGCATCAACGATCAGCGGCACATTGGCGCGCTCGTTGTAGGTGGGCAGCACGACCGTCAGTTCAGGAACCACCATGGATCCGGCCGGGGCCGGGGCAGTTGCCGCGCCGGCCTGATGCAGGGAACTCACTTCCATGGAGACGGTCCGTTCGTCACGTTGAAAGGCCTCGCCGCCAGGGGGAGGCCACTGGCCAATTGCGCGCGGAACATAGCCAAAAGGCCGGGTTTTGCAAGCAGAGCCCGTCTGGCCGCGCTTCTGGCCTCCTGTCTGCCGTTCGATCTGGCCGAGCGGCGCATTGTCGCGAAGCCCTGTTCCTGCTCGCCAGGTCCGCTGGCGACCGGTAGGCTGATATCGTCCGCCGAGTGCAGCAGCAGAAAGCCATTAGATGGAACAAGTCGACATCCGCCCCGCTGTCCAGCGCGTTCCGCTGCATGGGTCCATCACCCGCGAGCACATCGCCACACTCGTCGACAGCTTCTATCTGCGCATCCAGGCCGATGCTCGCCTTGGCCCCATCTTCGACGCCCGGATGGCCGGTCACTGGGACGTCCATCTCGACAAGATGAAATTGTTCTGGGCCTCCGTGCTGCTCAAGAGCGGCGAGTACAAGGGCCGTCCCGTTCCGGCGCACATGCAGATGAAGGGCGAAGTCGAGAGCGACGACTTCCGGCTCTGGCTGGACCTGTTCCGTTCGACGGCGCACCAGGTCTTCTCCGACCCCGAAGCGGCAACTGTCGTCATCCGTCAGGCGGAGAAGATTGCCACCAGCCTGTGGCTTGCCATGCTGGGCTCGCCCTTCGACCGCCCGCCGGCCTTCCTGTTCGAAACGGCAGAAACAAGACCGTGAGTCGCGCCCCCTGTCTGGCGCGTCCTAGCAGGGGGACGAGCAGCAGCTCGGCGGTGCCGCAAGGAGCTTGGAAAACAGCTCAAGCCGGGCTTCGAGCTGAGCCTGGCTGAAATGCTTCAAGCCGAACAGTTTCAGATACCAGACGCCCTCAACCGCGAGGAAGGCGAGTTCCGCCAGATCAGGGGTCTCGCTGGTGGCGCGCAGTTCGGCAAGAAGGCGCTCATTGTGCAGGCGCACCGGTTCGAGCAGTCCGGGTTCTTCGGCAATGGCAGCCACAAGCCCCATGGGAGCCTGGGTCTCCATGCACAGATCCTGCGAGACGGCGGTGAGATAGGCCCGGATCAGGGCATTGGGCTGCCGGTCCCGGGTCAGATCGGCGTGGGCAGCGCGGATGGCCTCGGCAAGTTGCGCCAGATGACGGGCGACCATGGCCTGCAGCAATTCGGACTTTGACGGAAAGTGATACAGAAGCCCGCCCTTTGACACGCCGGCGCGCTCGGCAACCGCATCCAGCGACAAGCGGCGGGCGCCATCTTCAAACACAACATCCATGGCAGCATCGACCAGCCGCTCACGGGTCTGTTCCCGATTGCGGGGGATCCGCTTTCCCGATGCCCTGCCTGTTTCGCTCGTCACGCTCTACCTTGCCTGTTTCCCAGGGACATGTCCCGTCCTAGCACCCTGCATCACAGCGCGTTCCCACATCGAAATATGCAGACCGGCAGGTGCAGGCCGGCAATGTTTGCGTACTTCTGATGCGGAACGACACTTGACTTTACCGTCCAGACGGTAAAGTTAGCAAGTCTGGATCGGACCCATATGCGCAGATTCACGTCTGTGTCGTGTCTGTCGTTCCACTCTGTTATAAAGATCGCGTGCCCGTCCGGGTGCCCGGTTTGCTCTCTTGCGCGGCGCATTCAGCCGCATGGCCAGGTTCCATGATCATTCGTTTTCTCCTTGCCCTTCTCGTCGTTGCAGGTCTCGGCTATGGCGCTTTCTGGTTCGTCGGTTTCAAGGACCAGATGATCGCTGCCTATTTTAAGCAGCCGCGGCCGCCGGTGACAGTTTCCACAGTTGATGTGAAGCCGGAAGAGTGGACACCGGGCATCGAGGCGATCGGTACGGTCAAGGCCCGACAAGGCGTCGAAGTCCCAGCTCGCACATCGGGGATCGTCAAGTCTGTGCTCTTCACGTCCAACCAGGAGGTGACCAAGGACACGCTCCTGGTGCAACTCGACGACGAGACCGAGCAGGCCGACCTGATCGCGGCAAAGGCCAATGTCGAACGTGACAGCCAGGCCCTAAAGCGCACCTCGACCCTGACCGATCGCGGCTTCAACTCCACGTCCAACCTCGACAACGCGACCGCTGCGCTCGACGCATCGCGCTCGCAGCTCGAGCGCGTGCAGGCCGCCATCAACCAGAAGCAGATCGTGGCGCCCTTCTCCGGCACCATCGGCATTTCGCGCATCGATGTCGGCCAGTATGTTCCGGCCGGCACGGCCATTGCCACGCTGCAGGACCTCAAGATCATGAAGGTGGACTTCACCGTCCCCGAGCAGCAACTCACTGAGGTCAAGATCGGCCAGTCTGTGCAGCTCGGCCTCAACGAAGGAAACTACACGCACACCGGCACGATCACCGGCATCGATCCGAAGATCGATCCGCAGTCACGCCTGATCTCCCTGCAGGCCGAGGTCGACAACACTGACGGCGCACTCTACCCGGGCCAGTTTGCCTTCGTCCGTGTGGTGCTGCCGACCGAACAGGATGTCATTGCCCTGCCGCAGACCGCTGTGGTGCAGAGCCTTTACGGTGCCTATGTCTTCAAGGTCGTCGAGGAAGCAAAAGATGGCGAGGCGACGGCGAAGCAGCAGATTGTCCGCCAGGTGTTCGTCACGCCAGGTCGCCGGTTCGGTGGCCGGATCGAGGTCAAGACAGGACTGACTGCCGGCGACATCATCGTCAGCGCCGGCCAGAACAAGCTGACCGTCGGCAATCCGGTCGTGATCGACAACACGGTCAACCCGGCCCCGGCCGAGATGAAGATCGGGGGCTGAGACCATGAATTTCTCCGAGATCTTTATCCGACGGCCCGTGCTGTCGACGGTGGTGAGCCTGCTGATCCTTCTGATGGGCGCGCAGGGCATCCTGAACATGTCGATCCGCCAGTACCCGAAGATCGAGGAAACCGTCATCACGGTGAACACGATCTTCGTCGGCGCCAGTTCGGATCTCGTCCAGGGCTTTATCACCACGCCGATTGCCAAGGCCGTGGCTTCGGCCGAGGGCGTCGACTACGTCTCCTCCTCGAGCACCCTGGGCCTGTCCACCGTGTCAGTGCACATGCAGCTGAACACGGATCCGGACAAAGCCCTCACCGAGATCATCTCCAAGGTGCAGCAGGTGCGCGGGCAGTTGCCGACGGAAGCGGAAGATCCGGTGATCCAGAAGGGCACCGGCCAGTCCTTCGCCATCATGTACCTGTCCGTCCTGTCTGACGTCATGTCGCCGCAGGAAATCACCGAGTTCACCTCCCGTGTGATCCAGCCGCAGCTGACCATCGTCAACGGTGTCGCCGACGCCCAGATCCTTGGCGAGCAGACCTTCGCCATGCGCATCTGGATCGACCCGATCCGGCTCGCCTCGCGCAATGTGACGGCGGCCGAGGTCCTGGCCGCGATCCAGCAGGCCAACTTCCTGTCGGCACCGGGCAAGACAGAGAACGAGTTTTTCGCCTACCAGATCGAAACCAAGACGACGCTGCAGTCTCCGGAGGCCTTTGCTGACCTGCCGGTGCGCTCGGACGGCATCGACGTCGTGCGGCTGCGGGACGTGGCGCGTACCGAACTCGGCTCGAAGAGCACCGACACGCGCGTGTCGTTCAATGGCCAGGGCGGCATCTTCCTCGGCATTATGCCGACCCCGTCGGCCAACCCGCTCGACACAGCCCAGGGCGTGCGTGAGGCCTTGCCGAAGCTGCAGGAAAACCTGCCGCAAGGCATGTCGCTGAATGTCGTCTATGATTCGACCGAGTTCATCAGCGCCTCCATCGAGGAAGTGTTCAAGACCATCGGTGAAGCCGTGGTCATCGTGATCCTCGTGATCCTGCTGTTCCTCGGCTCCTTCCGGGCGGTGCTGATTCCCATCGTGACAATCCCGCTGTCGCTGATCGGCGTGTGCTTCTTCCTCTGGGGGCTCGACTATTCGCTCAACACCTTGACCCTGCTGGCCATGGTGCTGGCCATCGGCCTTGTGGTGGATGATGCCATCGTGGTGGTGGAGAACATCCACCGCCATCTGGAAGAGGGCCTGAAACCGCTGCAGGCGGCGATCGTCGGCATGAAGGAGATCTTCGGGCCCGTGGTGGCCATGACCATCACGCTTGGAGCGGTCTATGCGCCAATTGGCTTTGCATCGGGCCTGACCGGTGCGCTGTTCCGCGAATTCGCCTTCACCCTAGCCGGCGCCGTGTTCATCTCGGGCTTCGTCGCGGTGACCCTGTCGCCGATGATGTCGGCCCGGCTGCTGTCATCCGAACAGTCCAGGTTCCAGAAGTTCGTCGACAAGGTCTTTACGGGACTTGCCAACTGGTATGGTCGACGGCTGCTTTCCTCCTTGCGGTTCAAGCCGGCGATGCTGCTTCTCGTCCTGGGCCTGATGGGCACCACAGGCTACATGTTCACAAAGACCTCGTCGGAACTGGCTCCGGAAGAGGATCAGGGTGCCCTGTTCGCGGTGGTCAACGCCCCGCAATATGCAACCTCGGACTATACCCAGCTCTATACGGACCAGTTCTACGCTCTCACCGACGACGTCCCGGGCGTCGAGGCGCGGTTCCAGATCGTTGGAACCGGAGCGACCAACTCGGCCTTTGCCATCTGGGTGCTGAAGCCCTGGGGGGACCGTGAGGTCAGCCAGAAGGACGTGCAGCAGCAGGTCCAGGCCGGTCTGCGCAAGTCGGCCGGGGTCGAGGCCTTTGTGTTCTCTCCGCCGTCGCTGCCGGGTTCCGGTGGCGGCCTGCCGATCCAGTTCGTTCTGCAGTCCACCGGATCGGCCGAGCAGGTCTATGAGGTGGCAGAGCGGATCCGCCAGAAGGCCATGGCCTCCGGGCAGTTCATCGTCGTGCAGAATTCGATGTCCTTCGAAAAGCCGCGCGCGACAATCCTGATCGACCGCAACCGGGCGGCAGCCCTGGGTGTGCCGATCTCCGCCATCGGCCAGACGCTGAATATTCTCGTCGGCAATGGCTCGGTGTCGAAGTTCGACCGCGACGGGCGTGCCTATGACATCATTCCGCAGGTCGACAAGGACTTCCGCATGAACCCGGAACTCCTCGGCGAGCTTTATGTCCGGGCCCAGGGCGGCGCCATGGTGCCCCTGTCATCGGTGGTGACCATTGTGACCGATGCTACCGCTGTCTCGGTCGAGCAGTTCAACCAGCTCTATTCGGCGACGCTCTCGGCCCTGCCGATGCCGTCGGTGACGACCGGTGACGGCCTCGCCACCCTGCAGCAGATCGCGGGCGAGGAGATGCCGGAAGGCTTCTTCGAGGATTATGCCGGCCAGTCACGCCTCGAAGTCAAGGAAGGCAACACGATCCTGGTTGCCTTCGCCCTTGCCGTCGTCGTCATCTACCTGGTGCTGGCAGCGCAGTTCGAGAGCTTCCGCGATCCTTTCGTGATCATGATGTCCGTGCCGCTGTCGATCTTTGGCGCCATCGTTCCCCTATTCCTTGGGGCCGGTACGCTGAACATCTACACCCAGGTCGGCATGATCACACTGGTCGGGCTGATCACCAAGCACGGCATCCTCATGGTAGAATTTGCCAATGCTCAGCGCGAGCTGCATGGCATGACCAAGCTGGAGGCCATCGTCGAGGCCGCGCGCGAGCGCCTGCGTCCGATCCTGATGACCACCGGCGCCATGGTGCTGGGCGTCGTGCCGCTGGTGCTCGCCGATGGCGCGGGCGCAGCCGCCCGCTATTCCATCGGCCTCGTCATCTGCGCCGGCATGTCGGTTGGAACGCTGTTCACCCTGTTCGTCGTGCCGATGTTCTACATGTATATCGGCCATGGCGACCGCGCGCATGACGCGGACGAGGATGCTCCCTCGCCCGCCGGCCACGCTCCCGCGGCCCACGCACCTTCGGCCCATGCCGTTACGACAGCAACGGACCCGGCCAAGGCCTGATCCGACCCGCCGCCCGTTTCCCCCGACGGGCGGCGGCCGCCGCTTCTGACGCCCCTTGCCCTGCCCTTTTCAACGACACCCGTGACCTGCCATGCCCCGCTATGAATTCCGCATGCAGCGTCTCTTCGTGGACGCGCCCCTGGCTGGCGACCAAGCCGTCGCCGCCAGCAAGGACCAGAGCAACTACCTCCTCAACGTGCTGCGCCTGGCCGCAGGCGATGAAGTGCTGCTGTTCAACGGCCGCGACGGGGAATGGCGGGCGAAGGTCGAGACCCCGACCCGCAAGACCTGCGCGCTTGTGCCTTCCGAACAGACACGGCCACAGCCAATGGCCGCAGACTTCGATTATCTCTTTGCCCCGCTGAAACATGCCCGGCTTGATTACATGGTGCAGAAGGCCGTCGAGATGGGGGCCTCGCGCCTGTCGCCGGTCCTCACGCGCCACACCCAGGCAACACGGGTCAACACCGAGCGCATGAGCGCCAACGTCATCGAGGCGGCCGAACAATGCGGCATCCTGCAACTGGCTGAGGTGTGCGAACCGCGCGCCCTTGCGGATGTGATCGGCAGATGGAGCGCGGACAACGCAACCCGGCAGCTGATCTTCTGCGACGAGGGCGAGGCGAGCCAGAACCCGCTGCAGGCCCTGGAAGCGCTGAAAGCCGCAGGCCAGCGCCCGCTGGCGCTGCTGATCGGGCCAGAAGGCGGCTTCTCGGAGGACGAACGTACCCTCCTGCGCCGGCAGTCCTTTGTGACGCCGATCCCGCTCGGGCCGCGCATCCTTCGGGCTGATACGGCCGCCGTGGCCGCACTGGCCGTGGTTCAGGCAACCCTCGGCGACTGGCGCTGACATCACGCCGGCTGCTGTTCTCGTATTTGTGAAACTACGTGTTTGTTCTGGGTTCGTGGCCCGGCTATTGTGCCGCCCCGACCCGCTGCCGGAGACGCCGAAATGGCCCGCGACACCATTGATACCACGCCGATCACCGGCGTCAGGGAACTGGCCGACCATCTTGCGTCTGGTTCCAAGCCGGAGGATCAGTTCCGTCTTGGCACGGAACATGAGAAATTCGCCTTCTACAAGGCAGACCTGTCCCCGGTGCCCTATGCCGGCCCGCGCGGCATCGAGACCCTGCTGACCGGCATGGAAGGCCTGCTCGGCTGGGAGCGGATCACTGACAAGGGTCACATCATCGGCCTGGCTGACCCGGTCGCGGGCGGCGCCATTTCCATTGAACCGGGCGGGCAGTTTGAGCTGTCGGGCGCCCCGCTCGACAACCTGCACCAGACCTGCCGCGAGACCAACGCCCATCTGGCGCAGGTCAACGAGATCGCCGAGCCCCTGGGCATCGGCTTCCTCGGCCTCGGTTTCACCCCGACCTGGTCACGCGCTGACATCCCGGTCATGCCCAAGTCGCGTTATGCGATCATGTCGGGTTACATGCCGAAGGTTGGTACGCTCGGCCTCGACATGATGTACCGGACCTCGACGATCCAGGTGAACCTTGACTTCGCCGATGAGGCAGACATGGTCAAGAAGATGCGCGTCAGTCTGGCGCTGCAGCCGGTCGCCACCGCCATCTTCGCCAATTCACCCTTTACCGAAGGCAAGCCAAACGGCTTCAAGTCCTTCCGTGCCGAGATCTGGAAGGACACGGACAACGCCCGCTCCGGCCCGATCCCCTTCGCCTTCCACGAGGACTTCGGCTTCGAGGCCTATGTGAACTGGGCCATCGACGTGCCGATGTATTTCGTCAAGCGTGGCGACACCTACTTCGAGGCAACCACCACCACCTTCCGCCAGTTCATGAACGGTGCGCTGAAGGACCAGCTGCCGGACGGCCTGCCGACCATCGGCGACTGGAACAACCACCTCTCGACCCTGTTCCCGGATGTGCGGCTGAAGAAGTACCTGGAAATGCGCGGTGCCGACGGCGGCCCCTGGCGCCGGATCTGCGCCCTGCCAGCCCTGTGGGTCGGCCTGCTCTATGACGCGGGCATCCTCGAGGACGCCTGGCAGTTGGTGAAAGGCTGGACCGAGGCCGAGCGGCTTGCCCTGCGCAATGACGTGCCGATCCACGGCCTGCAAACCCCGTTCCGCAGCGGGACCGTGCTGGATCTCGCCCGTGAGATGCTGTCCCTCTCACGCGAGGGCCTGAAGCGGCGGGCCCGCCTCAACGATGGCGGACAGGACGAGCGCGTCCATCTGGCATCGATCGAGGAGTGCCTCGCCCTTGGCAAGTCCCCGGCAGACCTGATGCTCGACCGGTATCACGGCGTCTGGGGCGGCGATGTCACGCGCGCCTATCAGGACTATGCCTATTGAGAAAAGAGGCCATTTGACCGCACGGGCGCGAAGGCCGATCATGAGGAACAATGCGATTCCGATGTGAGGCAGCATGAGCGACCCGAGCGGACTGTTTTCCTCTTTTGATCCGGGCAGCGTGGTCGAGGCCATGCGGCTCCAGTTCGGTCTCAAGGACGCTGATATCACGCGGGCCATGGGGGCCCTGCTGCCGGCGGCCTTTTCCGGCCTCCGGCATACAACCTCAGCCCCCGAAGCCATGCAGGGCTTCCTGGGTCTCCTGCAGGGACAGGCAGCGCAGCCGCAGGCTGACATGTTTTCGTTCGGATCCTCACCGGCGCCGACGAACTGGTTCTTCGGTCCGGCCCCGATGCAACAGGCGGTGGCCGATCAGGTGGCCCGGATCACGGGGGTGCAGCAAGATGCCGTGACAGCCCTGATGCCCGTGGCCGCGACCCTCGCCATGGGCCAGGTGGCGCGGCCCTATCTGCAAGGTCAGGCGCGCGATCTGTTCGATGCCTTCATGGCCGGCTATGCCAGAGGCCGCCCGAAGCCCGTGCCGACACCGGCGACCATGATGGCCGGCTATGCCGATGCGGTGCAGTCCTTCTGGAGCAGTTTTCTCGGCGTCGGGGACAGTTCAGCTTCCAGCGCCACGCCTGAGTTCCTGCGTCCGGCTGCGCTGTCCACGCCGCCCGCTCTCCGGATGACGCCAAGGGCTGCGCGGACCGGCGGACCTGAGACCACCGCCCAGCCAGGTCTAACTCCTCCTGAAGCAGCCGCCGAAACAGCAACCGAGACAAGCGCGGCGACTGCCTCCATTCTCGACGACTGGTTTGCCGCCGGCCGTGCCTTCCAGGCCAACCAGCTCAAGGCCATCGAAACGGTGTTCGACACGCTGGGCCCGAACAACGGCTGACGGCGGCCAGCCAGTTCCCCGGACCATGCGCGTAAAAACCTGGCTCCCCGCGGCCTTGCCCGCCCCCCCTGTTTCGTCTAGGAAACAGCAGCCGGTGCGCAGCCTATGGTGCGTTCCAGCCCGTTGATCTTTCCTGAAAGTACCGTGATCCCCATGTCCAATCCGAAGTCCCAGAAACTCAAGGCGCGGCTGCCGCGCGGCTTTGTCGACCGGTCGGCTGAGGAGATCCGTGCCAGCGAGCATATGCTCGCGAAGATCAAGGGCGTCTACGAACTCTACGGCTTCGAGCCGATCGAGACCCCGGCCTTCGAATACACCGACTGCCTCGGCAAGTTCCTGCCCGACACCGACCGCCCGAATGCCGGCGTGTTCTCGGTGCAGGACGACGACGAGCAGTGGATGAGCCTGCGCTATGACCTGACTGCGCCGCTGGCGCGCCACGTCGCCGAGCACATCAACGAGATCCAGCTGCCCTTCCGCAGCTACCGCGCGGGCTGGGTGTTCCGAAACGAGAAGCCCGGCCCCGGCCGTTTCCGCCAGTTCATGCAGTTCGACGCCGACAGCGTCGGCGCGCCTGGCGTCGGTGCCGACGCCGAGATGTGCATGATGTTCGCCGATACGCTTGATGCGCTTGGCCTCAAGGGCAAGTACGTTGTGCGCGTCAACAACCGCAAGGTTCTCGACGGCGTGCTGGAAGCCATCGGGCTCGGCGCGGATGCGGACAACGAAAAGCGCCTCACCGTCCTGCGCGCCATGGACAAGTTCGACAAGTTCGGTTCGCCCGGCGTGCGCCTGCTGCTGGCCGAGGGCCGCAAGGACGAGAGCGGCGACTTCACCAAGGGCGCCGGCCTGCCTCAGGCAGCCATCGACGCGATCATCGAGATCCTGGAATCCGGGTCGCTCGAGGCGCTCTTGGCCGAGGGCGAGACGCTTGCCTTCAAGACCCCGGGCCTCGCCGCCCTCCCGATGAACGCTGCCCTCTCGGATGGTTTCACCGAGCTGAAGATCATTTCCGAGCTGGTGCGCGGCGCCGGCTATGGCGCCGACCGCATCCGCATCGACCCGTCGGTGGTGCGCGGCCTCGAATATTACACCGGCCCTGTCTACGAGGCCGAGCTGACCTTCCCGGTCACCAACGAGAAGGGCGAGGTCGTCCAGTTCGGCTCCGTCGGTGGCGGTGGCCGTTACGATGGTCTGGTCAAGCGTTTCACCGGCCGCGACGTGCCGGCAACCGGCTTCTCCATCGGCGTCTCGCGCCTGATGAGCGCGCTGAAGAATCTCGGCAAGCTCGATGTGGCCGAGGTGCTGGAGCCGGTGCTGGTCACCGTCATGGATGGCGATGTGGCCGCCCTTGCGAAGTATCAGGCCATGACGCAGCAGCTGCGCGCGGCCGGTATCCGCTCCGAGATGTACCAGGGCAACTGGAAGAAGTTCGGCAACCAGCTGAAATACGCCGACAAGCGCGGCTGCCCGCTGGCCATCATTCAGGGTTCGGAGGAGCGCGCCAACGGCGAGATCCAGATCAAGGACCTCATCGAGGGCAAGCGTCTTTCAGGTGAAATCACCGACAACGTAACATGGCGCGAAAGCCGCCCGGCGCAGGAGACCGTGCGCGAGACCGACCTGGTCGAGACCGTGCGCAAGATGCTGGTCGCGCAGGCCGAGGACCGCTCGCGTGGCAAGCTGGCCAACGCCTGAAGGGGACGACCCGGACATGTCGAGACCTGATCTTTCGCCCGCCGCGCTCGCAAGCAAGGCCCTTGCCCGGCTGGAAGCGGCCGGGCACACCCGCATCGACCCGCCGATCCTGCAGCCGGCGGACGTGTTCCTGGACCTGACCGGCGAGGACATCCGCCGCCGCCTGTTCCTGACCAGCGGTGCCGACGGGCGCGAGCTGTGCCTGCGCCCGGATTTCACCATCCCGGTCTGCCGCCAGCACCTCGAAAGCGAGCCGGCCTACCGGCGCGATGATTACTGTTATGCCGGCCCCGTGTTCCGCCAGCGGCCGGGCGAGCTGGGCGAGATCCCGCAGGCGGGGGCGGAAAGCCTCGGCCGCGCCGACCGGGAAGACGCCGATGCCGCCATGCTGGCGCTCGCCCTTTCCGTGCTGGGTGACCTGGGCCTTGAGCAGCCCGTGGTGCGGATCGGCGACGAGACCCTGTTCTCCGCCGTTCTGGCCGGACTCGATCTGCCGGTCGTCTGGCAGCGCCGCCTGCGCGATCTCTTTGGCGAAGGCGAACGACTGACCGCAGCCATCACCCGCATGAGCGGCGCAGGTGCCCCGTCCGACCAGCGCCGCGACGCCCGCCTCGGCTTCCTCGCGGCGCTGGAAGGCGCCAATCCGGACGCAGCACAGGAAGTCGTTGCTGATCTCCTCTCCATTGCCGGTATTTCCGCCGTGGGCGGCCGCACCGCCAGCGAGATCGCCGAACGCTTCCTGGAACAGGCCGCGCTCGCCAGCGGCGCAGGCTCGCACACGGCGGCTGCCAGCATCCTCAGCGAATATCTTGCGATCAAGGGTCGTCCGGACGAGAGCGCAGACGCGCTCGAAGCCTTTGCAAGCCGCCACGGTCTTGACCTTGCCGCCCCGCTCGCCGCCTTCCGCGCCCGCACGGCCGCCATGGCCAGTCACGGGCTTGACCTTTCCCAGATCCAATTTGCCGCCGATTTCGGCCGCCGGCTCGACTATTACACCGGCTTCGTGTTCGAGGTGAGCGCCCCTCACGCTGCAAACGCGGGCACGCTTCTGGGCGGCGGCCGCTACGACCGCCTGCTGCGTCTCCTCGGTGCCAATGACGAGGTGCCCGCCGTCGGCTTCTCGCTCTGGCTTGACCGTCTCACCGCTGTGCTGGAGGCCCGCGCATGACCCGGCTCATCATCGGCATTCCCTCCAAGGGCCGCCTTCAGGAAAACACCTCCGAGTTTTTCGCTGGTGCCGGCCTGAAGATCGTCCAGCCGGGCGGTGACCGCAACTATCGCGGCGCCATCAAGGGCCTCGACAGCGTCGAGATCGCCTTCCTCTCCGCCTCCGAGATCGCCCGGGAGCTGGCCGCCGGCAGCATCCATTTCGGCATCACCGGTCTGGACTTGGTGCATGAAAGCATCGCCACGCCGGACAAGCTCGTGCATGTCGTCACCCCGCTCGGCTTCGGCCCGGCCGATGTGGTCGTCGCCGTACCGAAAGCGTGGATCGACGTGGAGACCATGGCCGATCTCGGCGACGTCGCCTCCGACTTCCGCAACCGCCATGGCCGGCGCATGCGCGTCGCCACGAAATACGTCAACCTCACCCGCGCCTTCTTCGCCCGGCACGGCATTGCCGATTACTGGATCGTCGAAAGCGCCGGGGCAACCGAGGGCGCACCGGCGGCCGGCTCTGCCGAGCTGATCGTCGACATCACCACGACAGGCTCCACGCTCGAGGCTAATGCGCTAAAGATCCTTGCCGATGGCGTGATCCTGAAAAGCCAGGCGCATCTTGTTGCCTCGCTGAAGGCCGACTGGAGCGGCGAGGCCCTTGGCGCCGCCCGCACCATCCTCGATCGGGTCGCTGCCGAAGAGACCGCACGGGGCAGCCGGCTCGTCCGCGCCCATGTGCCCGACACCCGCGGCGCGGTGAAGGACATCCTGCCGATGGGCGCCGAACTGATCTATGGGCACCCTGCCGAGAGCGGTGTGCTCAGCCTGCTGTGCCCACGCGATCTGGCCCCAGACTGCGCCCAGATGCTGATCGCGCACGGCGCGACAGCCGTGAGCGTCGAGAAGCCCGACTACATCTTCCGCGCCACCAACCGCCTTTATGACCCGCTTGCGGACAAGGTTGTCGGTTGATCGCGCTCAGTTTTGCGACATGCCTTGCGGGCGGACGAAACCCGCCCGGATCGCCTCGATCTCGGCCCGGACGCAGCAGCCCTCCAGGTGGTCGTTGACGAGACCCATCGCCTGCATGAAGGCATAAACCGTCGTCGGGCCGACAAAGGTCCAGCCGCGCTTCTTCAGGTCCTTCGAAATCGCAAGGCTTGCCGGCGACGTCGCCATCTTGCTCAGCGTGGCATGGTCGCAGACCTCGGGCCGGTCGGCCGGTCCGGGCTCATGCGCCCAGAAATAGGCCGCGAGTGTTCCGAACTCGGCACGAAGCTCCTGCGCGCGCCGGGCGTTGTTGATGGTCGAGACGATCTTGCCCCGATGGCGCACGATGCCCGCATCGGCCACACAGCGCTCGATGTCGGCCTCGGTATAGGCAGCTACCTTGTCGATGTCGAACCAGGCGAAGGCCGCGCGGAAATTCTCGCGCTTGCGCAGGATCGTCAGCCAGGACAGGCCCGACTGAAAGCCTTCGAGACAGATCTTCTCGAACAGCCGCGTGTCATCCGTCACCGGACGGCCCCACTCCCGGTCATGGTAATGGGCATAGTCATCCAGCCCCTGCTGCCACCAGCAGCGAACCTCTCCGTCAGTGCCGCGCATCAGGCCGGCTGGCAATGTCTCGTCCATCGGCGCGCTCCTGCCCCTCGACAATGTTCTTAATTTGTTCTTAACATCAGGCAGGCAACCGAACAACAAAAAAAGCCCGAACGGCGGGGGAGAGTGGGCGTGGGAGATTCTCTTGGGCGGGGGCGGAGCAAAGCGCCTGAGCGCGGCACCAAAACCTCTGCGTCACCCCGGCCAAGCGCAGCGTCGAGCCGAGGCCTACTCGCTTGCAGAGCCTTTGAAAAACGCGAGGCCTGGCAACACTCGATCAGAGTGAGCCGAACGAAATGACAGCTCTGCGAACGAGTAGGCCCCGGGGCTCGCGCTGCTCGCCCAGGGGGACACGGAGCGAGAGGTGGCCGCGAATGCAAGGTGCCGACGGGAGAAACGGTCCTGAACCTGACCTGCCCTCCGCGCTGTCCCGGCCTTGTGCCGGGACCTGTTTGATTTGCAAAGCTTTTCAGCTGCTGCTTCGCATCCCTGACGGGTCCCGGCACAAGGCCGGGACGGCGGGGAAGAGCGGGCCTGAGAGATATTTTGCGTCGGGAGCGCGTAGAGCCCCTCAGGCGAACAGGGCGTCGATGTCATCCTGGCTGACGGTATCGACGTCGGTGTGCAGCGACGGGCCGTTGAGCAGCGCGGCATCGCCTTCCAATTTGCTTTCGCGCATCTTGAACTCGATTTCCTTGAAGGCTTCGATGCCGCCCCAGATGTTCATCATGTCGATGATGCGATCCTCGACAAAGCGCAGGGCCCCAACCACCTTGGAAATGCGCTGACCGGTAAGATCCTGGAAGTTGCAGGCCTCGAAAATCTGGATAACCTGTTCCTGGATGTCGTTGGCCAGATCCCGATCCTGGCCAGTCAGCCGCGCAGACAGGGTATTTGCTGTCTCGTCGATGAACTCCGAAGCCGACAGGATGGCTTCGGTCGCCCCTTCCGTTCCGATGACGATGGCATCCAGTTCGTTGGTGACGCGGGTCATTTCCGGTCCCTCGGAACCGGTGGTGTGATGCAGCGCCGCGATCTCCTTCTTGGTCATCAGGATCGCTTCGTACATGGCATCCAGTTCCTTCTTGAGCTTGGCGGCCTCGCCTAGCTCACGCCGGAACTCCTGCATGACATGCTCGCTCATTTCCTTGGGGTCTGGCGCCCCTTTCATGAGCGCCCGCAACGAGGCCATTTCGGCCATCAGTTCGCGGTGCCGTTGCTCGTCGGTTCGTTCGGGTTGGCTCGCAACGCCCGCAGCATCGCGAAACAGGCTTTCCGCCCGGAAAACACGTTTGACCGCAGCCATGCCAACTCCCGTTCTTAACAGTCACCGCTCGCGCAGAATTTCCATGCTCATCCATCGCTTTATATCTCTCGATGTTTAAGGAAATGTTCCTCGAGGTGAGGTTCAGCAGCACATGACTTGCCGGAAACGTGATGAAGAAGATTTGGTTTCCAAGTCGTTAGCGCATTCGGTACATTCACCCGCACAGGTCCTGAGGATGGACAGCCGTTCCCGAACAAGAGGTCTGACGTCCCTCGCCATGCCGCCGCTTCCAATCGCCTTCATGCTGTTCGTGGTTGGCCTGCTGGCGGCACTTCCCGCCCGCGCGGGACCGGAAAGCTTTACCGCCGAAGAACTGATTGAGGGCTTCAACAACACCGTGTTCGGGCTGGAGTACCGCTCCTGGAGCTGGCAACCCTATCTCGTGAAGAAATACGTGACGCCGGTCCGGTTCCGCATTCACAGCCTGTCGCAACGCAATCGCACGGCAGCCGTCGAAGCGTTTCTGGCCGAGTTGCCCCGCAAGATCCCGGCGCTGGACGCGCGGCTGGCGGCTCCGGACGAAGAGGCCAACTTCAATATTTTCGTCGTCGACCGCGCCGGCTATCTTCCGACCGTCAGGGGAGAAATTTACGCCGACGAGACGGCAGAAGCGCCGGGACGCTGCCTGGTCCGGGTTGAATCCGGACGAAGGGGCATCACCGGGTCCTCGGCTGTCATCGTTTCCGACGAGGGCGAGTTCCTGTTTCGGCGTTGCCTGGTCGAGGAGGTCCTGCAGGGCCTGGGGCCAATGAATGACGATCCGCGTCTGACGCACTCGGTGTTCAACGACACTTCGCGGCACAGCCGGTTTACCGCCTTTGATCAGATCCTGCTCAACATGCTCTATGACCGGCGGGTCCGGCCCGGCATGGACCGCAGCGAGTTGGAGCCCCTCCTCCCGATCATTGCCCGTGATGCCAGAAGGCGTGTGCAATGAACCCGTTTCGGCACCGGCCGCCGACAGGAACCGCTAACCAAGTCCTGACACCTTACAGTAACCTTTACATGAGTTAACCAGACTTATTGCCCGCTGATTCACCATTCTCCTTCACCAAGATCCGTAAAGTTTGAGCGAATTCGTCAAGCATTTTCCCGAGGGCAAATGTCCTGACCCGTGAGCTTGAGGTTTGACTTTGCGTTGAGGAGTAACGGTGATGAAACTGTGTGTGAGCCTGGCGCTGGCGGCCGTGATCGGCCTGCCCGTGCCGCTGGTCCTGGCGGAAGGCAGCCGGGGCATCAATCCCCCCCCTCTCGTCCTGAGCCCGAACCTTGCCGAACCCTGGCTGCTGCAGCTGCGCCCCGAGGGCCAGCCACGCCGCGCGCCCATGGTGGTGAGTGAGCCCGGCGCCCAGGCGCCAGTCCGGCTCGCCAGTGCGGGAAGCCAGCAGGCGGCCGCTGCAGTCCGCCGCCAGGTCGCGCCGCAGTTCCTTCCGGCTGTGGTCGACTACACTGGCCCGCACAAACCGGGCACCATCATCATCGACACCAACGCCCGCTATCTCTACCTGGTCGAACAGAATGGCGTCGCCCGCCGCTACGGCGTCGGTGTCGGCAAGCCGGGATTCGAATGGGCGGGAAGCCACAAGGTAACACGCAAGGCGGAATGGCCCGACTGGCGTCCGCCGGCCGAAATGCGCAAGCGCCGCCCGGACTTGCCGACCTTCATGGCAGGTGGTCCGAACAATCCGCTGGGCGCGCGCGCCTTGTATCTCGGCTCGACCCTCTACCGCATCCACGGCTCCAACGAACCCTGGTCGATCGGCCACGCCGTCTCGTCCGGCTGCATCCGCATGCGCAACGAGGATGTCACCGACCTTTACGAGCGCGTCGGCGTCGGCACCAAGGTCATCGTGATGTGATCATCGCCCGAGGGTAATCAATCCGGCTGGCGGTCCGCCGCCAGCCGTTCCAGCAGCAGCGCGCGCCACTGGCCCTTGTCGCCGGTCCACTCGCTGTCATCGGGGCTGAGCACATGCACCTCGTCCGCAAGGTCGCCCGCATGCCGCCCGTCCAGACTGACGAGGATGAATTCGCATGGCCGGCAGAGATACTGCTCCACTGCATGGCGCAGCCGACCGACGGCCGACGCCTCGAAATGCAGGTCGGTGAGGCCCGTCTCCGCCTGCACAATGGTCAGGTTGTTCTGGCTGTTGGAGAGCACGAACACCAGCCGCTCAAACCGGGACAATCGCTGCAGCTTGCCCCGCATGTGGCCGAAGCGGGACAGTTCCTCGGCCATGCGGCCGGCGATGTCCACCGTCCCGGCTTCGTCGCGGAAATGATGCAGGAAATGGATGTCATAGGGATGCCAGACGGGATGATGCGGCCCCATGCGGATGTCATCGGCGCCAAACAGCGGAAAGCCGTCCTCGAACAGCTTGGCCACCCCCGGCACCGGGGCGATCAGCCCATCGAAGAAATGCCGCGCCGGCTGGATGTCCTCGCCAAGATGGTGACCGATCTCTTCCGCATGGGTGCGGATCTGCCGCGAACTCTGGCAGGAAATTCCAAGGCTGACGATTGCCGTGCTGTGGCCTTCGGCCGACATCTCGCGCTCCCGCGTCTCTTGCTTTTTCCTGACCTTACAGGCCGCCCTGCCGCCCACGCAACGCACGGATGCTGACCGCCCATGCCGATCCCCACCCCTGAGGCTTCCCGTTCGCCGACTGTCCCGCTTCTCTATCTCGCGTTTGCTCTTGCCGGCGGGCTCTGCGTCGGGCTGCTGGGCACCGGCTTCCATCTTGCGGTCGACTGGCTGACAGGCGCCTATTCCACCTTGCGCGCGCTTGCGCCCTCCCCCTTCATCGCCCTCATCGTCGCAATTGCGGGAACGGCGCTTTTGGCTACCGCCGCCCGTTGGCTGGTTCTGCGCTTTGCCCCCGAGGCTGCCGGCAGCGGCATCCAGGAGATCGAGGGCGTGCTGGAGGGCGAACGGGAGCTCCGGCCGCTGCGGGTGCTGCTGGTGAAGTTTTCCGGCGGTGTGCTGGCGCTCGGCTCCGGCATGGTGCTGGGCCGCGAGGGGCCGACGATCCACATGGGCGCGGCCCTGATGCAGCTTGTGTCCGGGGTCGGCCGTCTTGGCCAGGAGGAAAAGCGCGGCCTGCTCGCCGCCGGCGCCGCGGCTGGCCTTGCCGCTGCCTTCCTCGCCCCGCTGGCCGCGATCCTGTTCGTCATCGAGGAGACCCGGCGCCAGGTCCCCTATCGCGCCCACACCTACATGGCCGTGTTCCTCGCCAGCATCGGCAGCGCCGCCATTGCCGAGGCGCTGCTCGGCCAGACCGTCAGCCTGCCCCTCGCCAGCCCGGGCCTGTCGCCCCTCCTGCTGCCCGTCTTCGCCCTGCTCGGCGGCGCGGTGGGGCTGCTCGGGCTCAGCTTCAACCGGACCGTGGTGCTGGCGCTTGATGCGCCGCTGCGGCTGCCGCAGCGCCTCTGGTGGCTGCCCGCGCTCGTCGTTGGTGCGGCGATGGGGGCGATGCTGCAGCTGTTTCCCGAGGGCAGCGGCGGCGGCGAAGCGGTCGTCCAGCTGCTCGCCCATGAAGCCGCGCCGCTCGGTTTCCTGCTGGCGCTGATGATGCTGCGCTTCACTGCCGCGATCCTGTGCTATGGCACCGGCGTTCCCGGCGGCATCTTCGCACCAATGCTGTCCATCGCGGTGGCGGCCGGTCTTGCCTTCGGCACGGCAGCCGAGGTCCTGCTGCCGGATGTCGAGGGCCTTGCCCGCGCGACCGCGATTGCCGCCATGGCCGGACTGTTTGCCGCCTCGGTCCGCGCGCCGCTGGTCGGCGTGGTGCTTGTCCTTGAACTGACCGGCGCCTATGGCCTCGTGCTGCCGGTTCTCGTCACCGCCGCCTGCGCCAGCCTCACCGCGCAGGTCCTGGGCGGACGCCCAATCTACGAAACCCTCCTGGAACGCACCTTGCGCCTTGCCGGTCAGACCCAGCCCGAACCACGCGAACGCACGCCCGTGCAGCTGGGCATGCCGGATTGACAGCTGCACTGGCTTCAGAAGCTGGGGCTGTTAAGGGCCGCTTCGGAGCGCGGTACAGTCACTGTACAGTCAAGGAACTGCCACCCTCCAAATAATTATCATTCACGCATTTAATTGCCACTTTTCACATTTCATCATCTAATTTATTCATTACTTCAATTGAGGTTATTCGATTTTGTTTCGCAGAATTATTGCTCTATCCCTTTCCTCATCCTGTACATCTGTTAGATTTGGAATTTTCAACATAGCACCATGATGGCTCAGGCAGGGAAACGGTGTACTGATAAAATTTATTCTCTCAAGAAACCGGTTGAGTACATAAGGCTTCGCAATACTTACTTCGAATTTTTCAGCGGCAGATACTTCGCTATCATAAAGCGATGTACCATACGTTGCGATTTTTCCGTTCTTTAAACCTAATGCTAGGTTGGTCAAAATCCTTCCGTTTCCGAGATAAGAAAGGAGAAATTTCGCGTCTACAATTAAAACATCTTTGACTCGAAGCGAAAATCCATATCCTTGAGCAGTAATTACAATCGGAATTATTCTTAATTTCTGTACGCGATCAAAACTTATATTTAAGTATTTTGATATTCTATTTCTATTTCTCTCTAGAGCATCAACCTTTCGACGCGCTTGATCTGCTGCAGATTCAAGCTTTTTATCATATCTAAATCTCTCATGCGGTTCGGCCGGCATAAGGAAAAATTTTATTTCTCCAACAACACATAAATCTCCAATACAAAATAAAAGATCAATTTGCTCTCCAAAATCCTTTGATTTGATCTCTTCACTCGCACATTTTGCGTCTTTAAGCAGAATGTTACTTTCTATTGCAGATGAAATTTCTGAGCGAAGTTCAATTTCGTAACGTTCCCCGCGACTTGACTTCGCATTCCTATCGTTTACGCCTCCCTTTTCGAGCCATGATTCGACCTTTCTCAGTGTATTACTTGTCTCAAGAGACGCAACGACCAAAGCAAATTCGTCCGTCCCTGGAATTTGTACCAACGGAGCGGACCATAAACCGCGATGTCCGGTCGATTTGCTTTTTTTGTCAGTTTGAAGCCGGAACGTCAGAAAATCCATTATCTGTTTTGCGTCATCTTCAGCAACACAAAGCACGCCTTGAAACACTTCCAAAATATTCCTTCTACTTACTATTAGGCTTCAGACCCATAAAATAGCTATGCAAGTTGTTTGAAATTTGATTCAAGCTCCTGAACAGGAGTTTGGTGATGTCTCA